>SKZA01000314.1 GCA_007127595.1 Kiritimatiellia bacterium | reverse complement strand
CGAACACGGCGTGCGATGCCGCGGTCGTCGCAAGCGACGCCCCTACAATCGCTCTCAAGCATGCAAAGAACCACTCACAGACCCGCCCGTTCGAGGAAGGCCTCCGGGAGGCGTTAAGCAATGACATTATTCCCTAAACCGATCGACCTAATATCGGAACTTCGTCACTATTGAAGAATGTGGAGGAATAATCCTCGTCGCCGATGCATCCCATCTTCAAGCGATGCGAAAGAGAACAATTATATGCGCCGTGCTGTTTGTGTTTGCGGTTAACCTGTCACCGGATGGGCGGGCTGATCAAGTGCCCGCGTCTCCCGAAGACACGCAACCGCTAACCGCCGGAGAACGCGTGCCGGATATGGGCCTGCGCACAGCGGACGGCGAAACGATTGCACTCCGCGCTCTGGTTGCACAGCGTCCATCCGTCCTGATCTTCTATCGCGGCGGCTGGTGTCCGATCTGCACCGAACATTTGTCCGAACTGATCGACATTCAGGACGACCTGACGGCGCTCGGCTATCAACTGTTGGCCATCAGCCCGGATCGGCCCGAGGTCCTGGCCGAAGCCGACGCCATCGCCAATGAAGCCGGCGTGCAAGCCACCTACACGCTGCTATCCGACGCGCCCATGACCGTCTCGCGCGCGTTCGGCCTCGCTTTCCAAGTCGATGCCGAGACCGTCGAGCAGTATAAGGAGTGGGGCATCGACCTTGAAGCGGCCTCTGGCGAAATCCATCACCTGTTGCCCGTGCCCGCCGTGTATGTGGTCGGCACAGACGGCGAAATCGTCTATGCACACGCCAATCCCGATTACCGAGACCGGCTCGATTCGGACAAGATACTCGCGGTGGCGCGCGACGCCGCGCCGCCCGCCGACACGAATATCTTCACGGATTTGCTGGCATGGATCGATCAGGTTGGCCCTGTAGGCATGGCCGTCTTCGTCGTCGTGTACGTCGTCGCGACGGTCTTCTTTCTCCCGGGTTCTCCGCTCACGCTCGGCGCAGGCGCCATTTTCGGTCTGCTCCGCGGCGCCATTCTCGTCTCGCTCGCCTCCACGCTCGGCGCGGCAATGGCCTTCATCGTCGGCCGCTATCTTGCGCGCGACTGGGTGGCTCGCAAGATCGAGAAGAACGCGAAATTCTCGGCTATCGACGGCGCCGTCGGGCGCGAAGGCTGGAAGATTGTGCTGCTCACACGACTCTCGCCGATCTTTCCCTTCAATCTGCTCAATTACGCATATGGACTGACCAACGTTAAGCTGGGCCATTACGTGCTGGCGTCCTGGATCGGCATGATGCCCGGCACCGTCATGTACGTCTATCTGGGTTCTCTTGCGCGCCTCGGCGCGGAAGTACAGGAAACCACCACCGGAGAAATCGTTCTGCGCATTGTCGGCCTGATCGCGACGATTGCGGTCACGGTGTACATCACGCGGATTGCGAAACGAGCGTTGAAGGAGAAAGTCGAAGAATAATTTGGAGTGCGGTGACAAACCCGCGAAGCGGGTGCGGCACCGCTTTGTCTTGCGGCGTGGCACTCGGAAGTACGCGCTTCGCTTGACTTCCGGGTAGGCTCGAAGACTCGCTTCCCGCCGCCGTACAAAGCGGCGTCGCCTCACCCGACGCGCTACGCGGTCGGGTTCGTTGCCGCCGCACCATATAAAGGAATCACCATGCAGACACTCATCAAACCGCAGGACTCACACAACGAAACGCTGATTGACAATGTCCATCCGCTCGCCTGGGTCAATCCGACGCCCGACGGCACGTATAATCGCGTCGCCATCGGGGCGGGCACGGCGGGACTCGTCAGCGCCGCCGGCGCCGCCGGATTGGGCGCAAAGGTGGCGTTAATTGAGCGGCACCTGATGGGCGGCGACTGCCTGAACGTTGGGTGTGTGCCATCCAAGGGCTTGCTCGGTCCGGCGCACCTCATCGGCCGCACTCGCGAAGGACGCGACATGGGATTGCAGCTCAAGGACGGATATGATGTGGACTTTGCCGGCCTCATGGAGCGCATGCGTAAAATACGCGCGCACATCAGCCATCACGATTCCGCCAAACGGTTCAGCGATCTCGGCGTGGACGTCTTCATCGGCGAAGCGAAATTCACCGGCCCGAACACGATCGAAGTGGGCGACAAGAAACTGCATTTCAAGAAGGCGGTCATTGCCACCGGCGCGCGCGCCGAGGCGCCGCCCATTCCCGGCCTGGATCAGGTCGACTATCTCACCAACGAAACGATCTTTTCGCTCACCGAATTGCCGAAACGCTTCGGCATCATCGGCGCCGGCCCAATCGGCTGTGAGATGGCGCAGGCGTTTGCGAACTTCGGCACCGAAGTCACGCTCATTGAAGCCCTGCACGGCGTGCTGCCCAACGAAGATCCCGACGCTTCCGCCTTCGTGAAGGACGCGCTCATCAAAGACGGCGTCAACGTCCTGTGTTGCGGCAAGAACGTGGAGATCAAGACAGAGGAGGACGGCATTCATCTCGTGCTGGAATCGCACGAAGAAGCCTATGATGTAACGGTGGACCAATTGCTCGTGGCCGTGGGCCGCGCGCCGAATATCGATGCGTTGAACCTCGAGGCCGCCGGCGTCAAGGCCCACAAGAAGGGGGTGGAGGTGGATGACAACCTGCGCACGTCCAACCGCGATATCTTTGCGGCGGGCGATGTGGCCTTGAAGTATCAATTCACGCATGCCGCCGATTTCATGGCGCGCATCGTGATTCAGAACGCCCTGTTCAAGGGGCGCGCCAAAGCGAGCGCGTTGACCATTCCTTGGTGCACCTACACCGATCCGGAACTCGCACATGTCGGCCTGAACCCGAACACGGCGAAAGAAGCGGGGGTGGAGATCGACACGTACACGCAACCGTTTGAGGAAGTGGACCGCAATATACTGGAAGGCGAGACGGAGGGGTTTGTGCGCGTGCACACTCGCAAAGGTACGGACGAAATCGTGGGCGCCACCATTGTCGGCGCCCACGCAGGCGATATGATCCCGGAACTGGTCTTTGCCATGACGCACAAACTCGGCCTCAAAAAGATCGCTTCGACCATCCACCCGTACCCCACGCGCGCGGAAGCGATCCGCCGCTTAGGCGACCAATACAGCCGTACCCGCCTCACCCCGTTTGTGAAGAAACTGATGGGCAAGTGGCTGGCCTGGCAGCGGGGATAGGCGAAATGGTACATGATTGATAGCGGGGGGTGACGGGTACGAGCGGACTTGGCAAATCTCCACCCTTGGTTTCTGAACAGAAGGTCGCAAAGGCCACGAAGGGAACCAGATGTCAGTCCCTCATTCATATATCAAAGAATAGGGCTTGGACTTGTCCATCAGAGCCCGCCCCGGCAATAAAGTCTCTGCGTGCTCCTGTAAAAAATTGTAACGTTGCATCTTATCCCGTCATCATGCGTCCATACCCATGAAGAACGATCATATACTCGGCATATTTACCCGGTACCCGGAGCCGGGCCGGACCAAGACCCGCATGATTCCGCGGCTGGGAGCGGAAGGCGCCGCGCGGCTTCAGGAAGCCATGACCGGCCACACGCTGCTACGTGCGCGTGGATGGGCGGCTACCCGTAACACAAGACTGTGCGTCCATTTTACCGGCGCGACCGAACCCCGCTTCCGACAATGGCTCGGACCCGACCTCACCTGTGTCGAACAAGTCGGCGCCGATCTCGGCGCGCGTATGGCGCACGCGATTGAAAGGGGCCTGCAAAGCAGTGCGAATCGCGTCGTGCTGATCGGATGCGACTGTCCCGAGCTGACCGAAGAGCATCTCGATGCGGCGTTTGCCAAACTCGACGATCATGATTTGGTCATCGGCCCGGCGACCGACGGCGGGTATTACCTGATCGGCATGAAACGCGTACACCTTGCGTTATTCGGCGGCATGACATGGGGCGGCCCTGACGTGTTGAGTAACACGCGCCTTCGCGCTGCGGAAGGCGGGCTGCGCCTTGCGGAATTGGCCCCGCTTCGGGATGTAGACGAACCCGGCGAACTGCCCATATGGGAACGGCACGACCCGGCACAGGCCGTCGACGGGGTCAGCGTCATTATTCCCGCGCGTAACGAGGAACAACATATTGCCGCCGCAGTGCAAAGCGCGTTGGGCGGCGCGCACGAAGTCATCGTGGTAGACGCGGGCAGCTCGGACGGCACGCGGGACGCCGCCCTCGAAGCCGGCGCGCGTGTCCTAACGTCGCCCGCGGGGCGCGCGATACAAATGAATATCGGCGCCTTGGCTGCCAAAGGGCGCTATCTATTATTTCTCCACGCTGATTCGCGCTTGCCGGAACATTACGCGGCCTCGGTGCGCGCAATCCTGGCGCGTAAAGACGCGGCGGCGGGGGCCTTCTCGCTGGCCATCGACGC
The DNA here is from genome assembly GCA_007127595.1 of Kiritimatiellia bacterium. GTDB lineage: Bacteria > Verrucomicrobiota > Kiritimatiellia > SLAD01 > SLAD01 > SKZA01. Next base: position 3,372 of record SKZA01000314.1, on the reverse strand, counting down.
GGCGGGTGCACGGTTTCGCGCAGTTGAATGGGGCGTCCGGCAACGTGCGCGCTTCTTCGCCCTGCCCTATGGCGATCAGGCGCTGTTCATGACGCGCGACACGTTTATACGCCTCGGCGGCCATGCACAATTGCCGCTCATGGAGGATTTGGATCTGGTGCGGCGCCTGAAAGGGCGTGGACGCATTGAGATCGCATCCGAACCCGTCCTCACATCCGCGCGCCGCTGGCGGCGGCTCGGCGTCACACGCAGCGTGGCGCGTAATCAGCTGATTCTGCTCGCTGCGGCCTGCGGCGCCTCCCCGGAACGCCTCGCCCGCTGGTACGACTGATAAACAGGCCTCAATCGGTTCCATTGGTTCAACAGGTAATGATTTCGCTTCCGAAATCAGCCGAAATCGACCGAATACACTGACGCCCCATTACGCCATCGGGTATTATATTATTGAACGATAATGACGGAGGTGATCCGCCATGAACCTGAAGACACAATACATTGAAAAGCTGCGGACGCGACTGAACGCGTTGAACACTGAAATCAGCCGGCTGGAGACGGCCTATGACCACGTGCCTCCTCACTTGAAGGTGGTCTTGGAGGAGCACATGGCCCCGCTGCACGGGAAACGGGAGGAAGCGCGTGCAAGGCTGGCGGACATTGTAGGCGCGCCGGGCGGCTTGACCGAGGAGCTGAAACAGAACGCGGAAGCGCTCTGGGCGCTTATGCACGATGCCATGGAGCGGACGCGACGCTCTTACAAGCAGCAGAAGCGACAGAGTAAGCCGCGCCTCGTAGGGGAAACGCACCAACACGTGTACGAGCCCCATTTGCACACATACGCCTATCGTCGCCGGCCCTGGTCGCGAGATGCGGCTTGAACACTGATCAGGGCCACCTTCAAAGTGGCCCCTGATTTCTTTCCAACGTTTCTGCTGGACAATATGGGTATATGGGTTACTCTATATGTATGAAAACAACTATAGAAATATCCGACCATATTCTACACCGAGCCAAGCGTTTGGCCCGCAAACGGAACACCACGCTGCGGAGCTTGACTGAAGAGGGATTGACCCGCGTATTGGAAGAACAGGACAGCATACGCGCCGCGCCGATTCAGCCGGTTACGTTCCGAGGCAAAGGGCTCAGTGATGCCTACCGTGATGGCGATTGGTCCCGGATACGAGCCGCTGCGTACGAGGGTCGCGGCGCATGATAGCCGTGGACACAAACTTGCTCGTCTATGCGCATCGTGAAGACTCGGACTTCCACGAGGATGCCCTGCGGGTCTTCACCGAACTGACCGATAGTGGATCCCCGTGGGCTATTCCCTGGCCATGTATCCATGAGTTTCTCGCGATCATCACCCACCCGCGCATATACCGCCCCCCCACCCCAATGGCCATCGCGCTGTCGGCGGCATCGACCTGGATCAATGCACCCTCCTGCCGAATGCTGGCTGAAGGACCTGAGTACTGGGAGACGCTACAGAATACGATTAAGTTAGCCAAAGTGAACGGTCCAGCCATTCACGATGCGCGCATCGCGGCCTTATGCGCGCATCATGGTGTGCAGGAATTATGGACCGCCGACCGCGACTTTTCCCGATACGGCGCGCTCCGTTGTCGTAATCCGATGACGTAAACGATCGCGTTATGGCGCGAGGCGGACGATTTTCCAGTCACCGTTTTCCCGCAGGTAGCACAGCCGGTCGTGCAGGCGATTGGCGCGGCCCTGCCAGAATTCGATGGACTCCGGCACACATCTATACCCGCCCCAAAACGGCGGTAACGGGATCTCATCGTCCTTGAACTGCGCCTCGTACTTTGCCACCAGCTTTTCGAGTTCCTCGCGGTTCTCGATCATCGCGCTTTGCGCCGACGCCCACGCGCCAATCCGACTACCGCGCGGACGGGACTGAAAGTATGCATAGGACTCCTCTTCGGACAGCTTTTCCACGGCTCCCTCAATGCGGACCTGGCGCTCATAGGGTTCCCAGTAGAAGAGTAGCGCTACGCGCGGATTGTTGGCCAAGTCGCCGCCTTTACGACTTTCATAATTCGTATAGAAACAAAATCCACGCTGATCATGGCCCTTGAGCAACACCATACGTACGGACGGCCTACCGTCCGGTGTCGCGGTGGCCGCGCTCATGGCTTCCGGATAGTGCAGGTTCGATTTCTTCGCCTCTTCGAACCAGCGGTCGAACTGCTTGATGGGATCAGGATCAAGGTCGCCCTCATGCAGGCCCTTCATCACCGCCACTCCTTTTTTCCATAATCCCCGGATGGACATGAGCCCCCCCGCACGCGTCAGTCGCCCTGCGGCTGTTTCTGCTGCGCTTGAGGCGGCAGTTCAACCACATTCACGGGCAGCGATTTCTCGTGCCGCCCATCCAGCGCCAACTCAATGGAGTACTGTCCGGGCTTTTCGAACTTCAACCCGTTCATGTTCAATACCATGTTCGCACAGACGGATTGCACGTCCGGCGGGAACTTGATCCCGATATTTCCGTCCAGACCGGGTATCACGGACTTTCCGTCGGCATCGATCAAGCTGATCTTGACCCGGTGATTCCCTTCTTCGATGCGATCAAACCGCACACGCAACGCAATGGCGCAATGCGGATGGACCAACGGAAACTGGCGCGCATTGATCCGGTCAAACGCACCCAACACATTCAGCTTGCCGCCGGAATCGGTGGCGGCATCGCACAATGCAAAGACTTCGACTTCCATGATGAACTCCTGTTCGGTGTTCAGTGTTCGATTTCAGATAACCGCACTTATACGGGGTGCCGCTCAGTTGCGCAATGCCCGGTACAGCAAAATTAACGTGGCGAGCGGATAGAATTCCGTCAATGGCGCCGCGCAATACAGGGCGGTGGCGGCGATCCACCACGCCCGCTGATGTACAGGAACCCGCTGGGTCCGGCAGATATACCAACCCACCAGCGCGCCCAAGACCGCGCCGTGCGGAATGAGCGGCATGCGGGTCAACAGGTCGGCCAGATCCAAAACCAAGCCCGCCAACACCGCGCTGATCACCCGCGGCCATTGAATACGCGCTATCACGCCGCCCCCGCGCCGCCGCCCGCCGCCGTCCTCCGGCGGAAGCACCTCCGGCTCGATCACATCTTTCTTTTGCTCCCGTCCCTCGTTCATATCTTCTTCATACTGCATCCCCGCACGCGGCCGGGCAAGCGGTTTGTCCGGTCGCTCCTTTTGCCGCGGCCTTCCCTTGGCAACATGCCTGACACGGGCTATAATGCCGTTCATGATCGATTTCTGGCAAACACACGGATATGCCTGGTTCGTCCTGCCTTTCCTTATCTTTTGCGCGCGCATTCTGGACGTTTCCATCGCGACCATGCGCCTG
>SKZA01000246.1 GCA_007127595.1 Kiritimatiellia bacterium | reverse complement strand
TCGACTTGCAGGGGGAAGAAATCCACGCCTTCGCGCGGTTTCTTTGCGGCGGTCACCGTGCAGATCAGCACGGTTTCGCCCATGCGAATGTTCACGGCGCCGTTGGCCTGCTGCGCCAGGACGCCCGCTTCGATCTGAATGTTCTTTCCGCCGACTTCACAACTAACCACTTTGGGTTCTTTCATCTCTTCTTTTCTCTTTCTTGTTGGTGAGGCCTGCCGGAAACGAGGGAATGGACCATCCGGGTCGGTGTGCGACAGGGTGTTGCCTGATGCTTTTCCCCTTCCTCCCGTCCCTCCGAATAGCGGATCAGCGGGATCCTGTTCCACAGCGGGAACCGGTTACGGTACGGGGGCAAATAGGGGGGGACGACTGCTATCGGCGCAAGCCAAGACGTTGAACCAGCTCGTGGTATCGCTTCTTGTCACGGCGATTCACATAATCCAACAAGCGACGGCGCTTACTGACCATGGCGATCAATCCGCGACGCGAGCTGTGGTCCTTCTTGTGCTGTTTCAGATGTTCCGTGAGCTCGTTGATACGGCTCGACAGAAGCGCTACCTGCACCTCGACGGACCCGGTGTCCTTATCGTGTTGCCGGTATTCCTCTTTAACAGCTGTCTTGGTTGCCTGATCCATATTTCTTCTTACAGACCTCTATTACGTGTTCTTCTCTTCCTTCTTCTCTGTTTCGGGGCGGACTATACTGAGCGCCCCAAAGCTTGTAAAGCCCCATGTGCGTCTTTTTTATGGACCGCGATCTGCATCTCTGCCAAGACCCGGCTCGGCGGGCGTACCGCACCGAAGCATCGCGAAGGCGGGAGCCTCGCCCTCCAAATAGTAAATGGGGCACGTCACCACGGTAAGGGCGAGACCCCCGCCGAACGGGCCTATCTTATCGTCCAGGGCCCGCGAGCCGCGGGCCCTCCCGAAGGTTCACAGCTTACATATTAGAACCTATCTCAAATTCGTTGAAGAGGCGCCGTGAGGGCACGGCGACTCCAAATTTGTTCGAAAAATGACCTTCTGCTGGAGCCGCGACGTCCTCGTCGCGGATTTTGAGATAGCCTCTCGTCGATGCCGGGATGTTGCGGCGTTCGGGATAATACCTTAAAAGCTATTACCCGCCATTCGCCCCAGCCGCATGATAGCCTTTAAGCTATCACATGGTAGTCGGGGAGTATGGTGCTCGGGGCGGGAGTCGAACCCGCACGACCTAAAGCGGTCACTAGGCCCTCAACCTAGCGCGTCTGCCATTCCGCCACCCGAGCGCGTGAAGATAAATGGAACCTTAGCCGTAACGCAGAACAAACGCAAGCGGGATGTTCTGCGGGAACATCGCCCCGCTCATTACTTTGAGGTTTATACCGGACGCCGAATGGCCTATGGTCTTCCCTCGATAGACATCCATAATGAAAAGCAAGGCTCAAAAACGAAGACATTCGACGCCCCAACATCGGCGTTCGGCCTGGCGCCGGTTCATCAACAAGACGCGTCTGTTGTTGATCGTGCTCGGCATTCTGAGCATCGTGCTGGGCGCTTTTCTGGCGCTTCTGGCCCTGATTCAGAAACAGCCGTTACACCAACCGATCTGGCAAATCTGCGCCGCTTATGTGGCAGGCGGCGGCGTCCTTCTCCTGCTGCGCTGGCTGTTGGCCCTGCCCAAACGGTTTCGCAGAAGAGCTCCCCCGTCACCGCCCGTTTCGCCGGAGTCTCCGGCGGGAGAAACTCCGCTCGACAGGCGCAGCGGGATGGTGCTCGTCCTGGTACTTGTCGTGCTGGGATTAACAAGCGCGCTCCTGCTCCATGTCCAACACTCGGCGCGGCTCACGCAGCGCATCGACCAACGGATCTGGCAGGAAGCGCGCCTCCGCGTCGCGCTCACCGACGAAGCGTTTCATCGCATCCGCCAACTGGCGAATGACGAGGATCGCGCCGTGGATCATTTGCGTAAACCCTGGCTCGGCTATCTCGAAACGGAACGCCCCGACGGCATAACCACCATCAGCCGGGTCCTGGATTTGAACCGGTTTATCGACATCAATAATCTTGTTCTTGGACCGGATTTCACACGGGCCAACCTCACGGAACGCTTTCTGGTTGAGGCCATGACACAAGCCGGCGATTTCACACCCATCGAGCGGATCGACGCTTTACGCGACTGGATCAATCCGGGGGACGATGCCCTGTGGGGAACGGACTTCTATATGCAACGGCAACCGCCTTATGCCGTTGCCGGCACCTGGCTTTATTCCTGGCATGAATTGCGCTGGATAGAGGGATTTGCGCGCGATTATTTCGCACGCCAACCGCTGCACCAGGTCGGCCGCCCGTTCAGCGCTGATATCGTCGAGCTGCTCGCCGTCGTGCCCGGCTCTCGAGACCAGCCCATTGCCGTAAACATCAATACCGCGCCCAGCGCGGTCCTCGCATCCGTCTTCGGGCCGGGCGCCGAACATATCGCCCGCTACATCTACATCGTCCGACCGGACCAACCGTTTCGCTCCATAGACGCCCTGCTTGCACAAGCGGATACCGCGCTGTTTGCGGAACTTTCCCCGTTCATCGACGTGCGCAGCACCCACTTCCTCATCGAGGTACGCGCCTTCGAAGCGGGCGCCGCGGCGGGACTTCGGGCCGTCGCCCATCGCGAACAGGGCGGGCGCGTCCACATTCTGCAATGGGTTCTCTAACCCGGGCACTGTACTTTCGCAGGAAATCCGCTATCGTTGCACCGTTAAATAAACAACCATGCATAAGCGATCAGATATTCATCTTCCGCCCGTACGCATCGCGTACGGCTTTGACCTATCGGATGGCCATGCGGCGGTCGTGCGCGCGCGGCTCACGCGGGGCGGTGTCCATACCGAAACGATTGCGGAAGCGCGCGGGGAGAACCTGAAAGATGCGCTTACGTCCGCCGCGCAGAGCGCACACGCCGAAGTGGCATTGAATCGCGCGGTGCTGTCCGCGGCCATGCCCGCGAAGGACAGCATGGTGCGGTGGCTCGAAGCGCCTTTCCCATCCGTTTCGAAGGCGCGCAAGGTGCTGCCGTCCCTCCTTGATATCGAATTGCCGTTCCCGCTGGAAAGTTGCGTATTCGGCTTTCCGCATATGGAAAAAACCGGCGAAGGACGCGTACGCGCCCTGGCCGTAGCCGCCCGCCGGGAACATGTTGAAGGGCGCGTCGCGGCGTGCGCGGAAATGAATATGGACCCGCAATGCCTCGATCACGAAGGGCTGGCGCTATGGACGCAAAGCCTGGCCGAAATTCCGCCGTCCGCTGGACGGCGCGCGGTCTGTTATCTGGGCCCGGACCGCACCGTATGGGTGCTGGGCGATAGAGACCGCATCGAGAGCACGCACGCATCGACCATGGACGGAGCTACGGGCGATGCGGAGACACGGCATCGTGAGTGGCGCGATCGGGCGTTGCGCATCTTGCGAACGCAAATGGCGTCCGCCGGCGCAACGGACATGCAATGGATCTGGACCGGTCCGGCTGCCGCCGATACGGAGCGCGTACGCGCCTTGGAATCCCTTCTCTCGGAGGCGCAACCGAATCTCCGCTTCGGCGTCCATACGGATCCGTCCACCTTTCTCGCGCGCGCGCTGGCGCAACGCGCACTGGCCCAGGAGATCCTGCCGTGGAACTTCCGCGCGGATACGCTCGCGCATCCGGTCATGCAGCAGTGGCGCGACGGCGCGATCCGGCGCGCGGCATGGACCGCATTGGCCGCCGGACTGATTCTGTGCATTGTGAACTTCACGTTCGGCGCGATTCTACAGGCCACGCAGCGCCAAGCGGACAGGGCCCTTGCGGAAACCGCACGCACGCTCACCGGCCTGCCATCCGTGCCGCGCGGACAGGAACGCATGGTGGCAGAGCGCGTGATAGACGAGCAGAGCACACAACTCGCGCCCTTCTTGGACGCTTTCCAACCCGGACAGACCCGCACCCTGCGCGGGATCCTGCGGACGGCCGCCGCCGGGGGACTGCACTATGAGTCCGTCAGCTTACGACGCGACCAACTCCTGATACAGGGCACAGCCGGTGATTGGGACGCGTGCGAATTGCTCGCCGACCAATTGCGCGACGAAGGGTGGGACGTACACCTCGACCGACAGGACGCCGTCGCCGAAGAACATGTCCGCTTCCGGCTTACCGGAGGAAGACGTTCATGAGCGCTCCGAAAACAAGCCGAACATGGCTCGCGACGGGCTTCATCGTTCTACTGATCGGGGCGGGCTGGACGGTTCACTCGCTTCGTCACTATTCGCCTCACCGACTGCACTTGGATCGCAAGCTTGCGGACCTGCAACGGATCGCGAGTTATCAGGAATCGCACGAGGAAAAACGGGATGCGGTACGGGCGTTCGATGCGCTCCCGGCCCAACGCCCGCCTGAACTGGCGCCTTTGTTGCGCGAACATTTACCCGGCATACGCGCGGAAGTGCGGCGCCGGGAAACAGCCGCGGCATGGGGCGACTGGCAAGTCCATCGCATGGAGGTCAGTCTTGATGACGTGCCGCTCGAGCGTCTCGGTTTCTTTATCAGCCTCGCCGAAACGCAGCGCCCGCCGTGGCGTCTGATCGAAAGCAACATTCGCGCCACCGACCAACGACCCGGCCATGCCCGCGCCACCGTCGTGTTTGAGGCGTTGAGCAAGTAATACGCGCGTCAAACCAATCGCCCGTTCTCCATTGTCCATACGCGATCGGTCACCGTGTCCAAGAACGGACGATCGTGCGAAACCACCAGCATTGTGCCCGCCTTGGCGCCCAGAACGTCTGTCAGTCGCGCGACATGCGCTTCGTCCAGGCCGGCGGTCGGCTCGTCGAGCAACAGTACGTCCGGTTCCATGACGAGCACCGTGGCCAACGAGACCATACGCTTTTCGCCGCGCGACAGACGGTACGTGACGCGCTCCTCATAGCCGCTCAACGCCAGCGCAGAAAGCGTATCGCGCACGGCGCGCGCCACGCGATCGCGCGGCCAACCGAGGTTGAAGGGGCCGAACGCCACGTCTTCGCCCACGGTCATGTGAAATAACTGATCGTCCGCATCCTCGAACAGCAGGGCGGCGCGGCGCCGGACCTCGATGAAGTCCTTTTCGTCCCGCCGCGCGCGGCCGAACGCCCGAAGTTCACCCGCGAACGGCTGCACCAATCCCACCATCAATTCGAGCAGGGTGGATTTGCCCGCGCCATTCGGACCACACAGCCCCACCCGCTCACCCCGTTCAAGGGCGAAGGAGACCTCCTGTAACACGCGCCGGTCCGGCAGGTATCCGGCGCTGACGTTCTTTAATTCAAATAGCGTCTCGTTCATTGCCACTCCATCCAGGCCAACGCCATGCAAACGACCAGCGCAGCGACACAAAACATGCCGTCGCGCGATGACCAATGGAAATGATTCAGGAGATAGAACCGGCCGCAGTAGCCGCGCGCCTTCATGGCCGCCAGAATCCGTTCCGACCGGTCCACACTGCGGACCAGCAACATGCCAAGCAAGCGCGAAAGCGTGTGGTACGTGTGGCGCGCGGCGCCGGCCTCGAATCCGCGTACGCGCGCCGCACGGTAGAGTCGTTGCGCCTCTTCATGCAGGACTTCGAGGTATCGGACGGTAAAGATCAGCAAGTGCACCAACTTTCGGGGCAGCCGCAAATGCTCCAGCGCATGTGCGAGCGACGCGGCATCGATGGTGCCGATCAAGGCGGATAGCAACAGGATAATGGCGTTGCCTTTCAGGACAATGATCATCGCCAATTCGAGGCCTTCGCGCGAATACACCCAGCCTCCGGCGCTCCACAGTGGCGCGCCCGGCACCGACCACGGCAACACGACCGGCAACATCAACAGGAACACGTTCACACCGATCAGGCGAGCCCGCAGCCCGCCCCAGGGGATGCGCGCCGCCGCGCACAGGCCGACGGCCAGCAGCAAGCCGAGCGCTACCGCGCGCCACTGTACAGCCACGGCAAGGATCAGTGTCGACACGAAACCGACCACAAGACGCGCGCGCGGGTCGATCCGCATAATGAACGATGCAGGGGACGGGATGGCGGTGGGGATCATGGGGTTCGCTCCTGCTCCAGAAACAGTTCGGGCTTGAGTCGCCACACATACAACAGCAAACCGCCCGTGATGATTCCTTCAACGACCATCAACGGCGCGTGCGCCGCAAAGAACAGGGCGGCTACGCCGTAGAATGCGCGTCCGGACAGGGCCAAGGCGCCGGAGGCGAGCAAGGCCCCGAACGCGATCCCCGCCGCGCCCGCGGCGCATCCAAACGCAAAAACCAGCGCGGGACGTGGACGGCGTCGCAGAAACGGAACAAACAGATAGTAGCTCACCACAGCCGGAACGGCCATGACCACGGTGTTCACGCCCAGCGTCGTGAGACCGCCATAGCGCAGCAGGACCGTCTGCAAGGTCAACGCCACCAGAATCGCCGGAAACGCCGTCCAGCCCAAGATCATACCCAACAACCCATTCAAGACCAGATGCACGCTGCCCACGCCCAGCGGAACGTGCACAAGTCCCGCCACGAAGAACGCGGCTGTCAGGAGCGCCGTTTTCGGAATGGCTTCATCGTCCAACGCGCGCAGACCCGCGTACACGCCGGCTCCGGCGGCCACCGCCCCGCCCGCCAGCACCGGCGCGGATAATATGCCCTCGGCGATGTGCATCAGTCCGTCTTCCCTTTCCGCACCGCCACCCAGCGACCGTACCCGGCGAACAGCGCGAGAATAAGCGCAACACCAAACAACGCTTCCATCCAGCGAATTCGGCGGGGCGAAAGATAGACGAAGTTGTGATGAGTGGGATCCGGCGCCAGATTCTTTTCCATGCGATGGCCCATGCCGTCATCCACCACGAGGCGCCAAGGCCCTTCAGAGGTCGGGAAGAAGACAAAGTATCCTTCCGCATCCGTTATGCCTTCGGCGTATGGATGCGTCTCTTCGTCCGGCGCGTACACGCGCACCTCGGCATGTGTCGCGGGATAGCCGTCGTCGTATTCCACGCGTACGCCCAGCCCGCCCTGCACCTCGAAGGCATGCATCGCATGCGCGAAGGCCGATGGCCCTGAAAGCAGGCATAACGCAAGAGCCATGCAGAACATCGTGAAGAAGAGATACGGCCTACTATGCGTTCCACGAAATCGTCTCAATGTCTCTTGCCTGTTCCGGGACGACACGGAGGTCGTCCCTCCAGCGGCCTGACATGGTCTACTGGAGGGACGGGCTCCGTCCCGTCCGATATTCGCGATTAATAGCGGCCGCACTTCTGAAGGAGGTTTCCGGGACGCCACATAATATCCCGCCCAAAAGTCCATGTGCGCATCGGCGAGCCGGGTTTGGAAATACTCGCTACTCATCAGTCGTCTCCGGTATGCGCCATAGCGATAAGGACGCCCCCTGCCGCCCCACACGCGTGCTCAACAATAGGGGTGCAGCGGGATCAACCGACACCGTCACGCCTTTTTCCGGCGCGGCTTGCTTGCGCGCAGGACGCTCATCCGGCCGTTCAACCGTCACGCGCGCGTACACCGCCTCGCCGTCATGAAGCACGCGAAATTCCGCTGCATGACCGTCGCTGCGGGTCGGGACCAATTCCACCCCGTCATTCAACGGGACGGGCCAGGACTCACCCGCCCGCCCGACCTTGAACCAGCTTTGCGCCACATAGACCGGCTGCGCGGCGCGCGGCGGCTGAAGCACCAGCAAAGCGCGGTACCACCCGCGCTGCTCGAAACGAAACGGATAACCCGTTTCGTCGCGCTCGAGTTCAATCCATTCTCCGTCCGGGGCTT
>SKZA01000098.1 GCA_007127595.1 Kiritimatiellia bacterium | reverse complement strand
TCTCTTCTTCCAGGAGGTCGGCCAAGGCCGTCGCGGCGATCAGCGTCCTGCCGAAGGTCAACGACTTGCCGGTGGTATCGTTGATCGCTTCACGCCCCCAATGCCGGCGCGCGGTGATCACGAACTCTTCGCCGACCGAATGACGCCGCGGTTTAAGGTCATTGAAATAGTCCACCGACAGTTCCATCACCTTTTGCCGCACCTCCGTTGCGGGCGTGTCGGGCGGCAATGGCTCGCCGAACAGCACCGATACCGGATACGGAAGCATGGCCGGCCAACGGAGCATCGGTTTCCCGTAGAAATAACTGAAGATACTCCCCCATACCCCGCCCAGATAGACGGGGATCACCGGCACATCGGTGTTGCGCACGATGCGTTGAAATCCATTGCGGAATTCCTGCAACATGCCGCTGCGTGTTACTGCGCCCTCGGCGAAAATACACACCATATATCCGTCCTCCAGCGCCGCGCGCGCCGCCTCGATCGAAGCCAGAATCTTCTTGGGCGGGTCCTGATACGAAATGGGGATCACGCCCGCCAGGCGCATAAACGGATTCAGCCATTTCTTCTCGTAGAGCTTCCGGTGCATCATGAACCGGATCCGTCGCTGTGTCGTGGCATTGAGCAGCAACGCGTCCACCCACGATACATGATTCGACACGAGCAACGCCGGCCCCTCGATCGGTACGTGGTCCCGGCCAATCACGCGAATGCGGTAGACCAGTTTCGTGAGCAATGTGACCACAAAACGCAGGAAGAAGTCCGGCAACACATAGAATGCAACGATGGCGAGTACAAACGTCGTTACACCGACGATCAGGAATCCCTGTGCGGGTGTCAGTTGAAAGATTTCGGCAAAGACATAGATGAGCACGGCCGCTAACAGGACGCCGACCCATGCGAGGAATCCCTTCGCCGCGATAATTTCGCCCCGTCGCTTTTCCGGACTGCGGTATTGAATAAAGGATTCCAGGGGCACGATGAAAAATCCGGCGCTAAGGCCGAGCAGAAAGACGAAACCACAGACGACCGCCAGATTGTCCGTAAACACGTACAAGCCGAGCGAGGCCACGGTCACGCCGAAGACACCGACGGGTACCAGACCAAATTCGATGTTACGACCCGACAAGCGTCCGACCAGCCAGGCGCCCAGGCCGATACCGAGGGCCGACAAGAGAAACACGTACATGCTTTGCTGCTGCGTGATACCCAGCATTTCAATGCCGTACGGGATCATGTTCATTTGAACAAAGCCGCCGATCAACAGGAAGTAGGCGGCGGCGATCACCGCCAGCATGAGGAATCCGTCGTGCCGTATGCTGTGCAGCGTGCGCCATATATCGCGAAGGATGAACGCGGAAACCCTTCGCTGCCCGCCCGCCGCAGGCGTCGTTTCAATGCGTAGCGCCGCTGCGAGACCGGCTACTGCGATCACGAGACAGACCACCGCGGCCATCGCGTAATTTCCGTCCAGCGCGTAATCGACCGTAGGCGCCAGCGCCAAGCCGACAATGATGGCCAGGTACGTAAAGAGGACCAGCAGGCTGTTTGCCCGGGATAATCGGTGCTTACCGACCAGTTCCGGCAGAATGCCGTACTTCGATGGACCGAACAGCGCGCTCTGCGTCGACATCAAGAACAAGACGCCGTAGGCCATCCACTCGTTGCGAAAATAGAAGGCCGCAATTGCCAGGCACATGGCCAGTGTTTCGATACATTTGACGACCACCGTGATATTTCGCTTGCTGAAGCGATCCGCAAGGACACCGGCAGTGGTCATGAACAGCAGAAACGGGATGACGAAGATCGCTCCGACCACCGCATTCAAGAGACTCGCGGCCTCTGTCCCTCTCAAGGTGATCAGGAAAAAGATGACAAGCGCCCTGAACACATTGTCGTTCAATGCACCGCCGAATTGAGCGATGTTCAGCCAAATGAACGAACGCGTCATCTTTTGGGATTTATCAATCATGTTATCGTCTCCCTGATTCCAAATCGGACTCTCGTATCGTAAGGGTGCATTGCACCTGCGTCACGTACTAACGGATGACGCGCCCCCTCACCATGCAAGGTTCGTGCCAATCCTTGCGTACCCACGACCCCGCAGAATGCGGGGCAGGCGCAAGGTTTACCCCGCGTCGGCGCGGGGTCGTGGGGGCGCAGAGGATACGACGAGAATTCTAGTACGCATGTTCACGGATAATATGCGGCCTCAATTCGATAGACACAACATGCATGCCGATATACATTCAGCGTATGCAATCTCAACTGAAGTTATCGACTGCGGATCGCGAGTTCTTTGCGCTCGTCACGCGCGCGGCGTTCAGTAATCCATTTACGGATGAGCGAGCGGAACTCGATCGGCGTATTGCGGGTATGGAGGGCGAAGATCCCGCGCAGCTCATGGCGGCGGTCAATCGCGCCGTGTCGCGACACGTGGAAGCGCTCGAACAGGGTGCCGGCGCGGATCTGCGCGCCTATCCGGCGGAGGACCAGCAGGTCCTCCGTTACGCCCTGCTCTTCGATGTGTTCCACCGTTTTGCCGACGCGTTCGATGAGTACATCCGAAAAGATCTGGCTACCGGCGATGGCACGCCGCCCGTTCCCTTTGCGCGCGATGCGCTGAATCTTCTCAGCGCGCGGGGATTCTCGGCCGCGGTCGCTTGCGGCTATTTCGCGATGTTTTATCAACTGCGCCGCGCCTATTTCTTTATCGATCAGTCCATGATGGGCCGCACTCCGGTGATGAAGGAATTCCGCCGCCGCCTCTGGAACAATGTCTTCACACATGAGACGCAGTGGTATGAACGACACCTTTGGAATCGCATGGAAGATTTCTCGACGCTGATGCTCGGCGAAACGGGAACCGGCAAAGGCGCGGCGGCGGCCGCAATCGGGAAGTCTTGCTTCATCCCGTTCGACGAAAACAAACTGCGCTTTGCCCGCAGCATCGCCAGGACCTTTGTCTCCATCAATCTGTCGCAATTTCCCGAGTCGCTGATCGAATCGGAACTGTTCGGCCATCGTAAAGGGGCGTTTACCGGCGCGGTAGACCACTACGACGGCGTGCTCTCGCGTTGCTGTCCGCACGGCGTGATCTTTCTCGACGAAATCGGCGAGCTGTCCCCCGCCATTCAAATCAAGCTCCTCCAGGTCCTGCAGGAACGAACCTACGCGCCGGTCGGCAGTCACGAATCTAAACGGTTTCCGGGACGGGTCATCGCGGCCACCAACCGTACACCCGAAGAGTTGCGGCGCGAAGGCCGCATGCGCGCCGACTTCTATTATCGGTTGTGTTCGGATATCATCACCGCCCCCACCTTGCGCGAACGAATACAGGAAGACCCGGCGGAACTTGACTTGCTGGCGTCACACATCCTTCAACGCCAACTCGGGACCACGGCCCCCGATGTTCTGGACGAGGTGCGGGCATCGCTGGAACGAGCCCCCGGACCGGACTATCCCTGGCCCGGGAACGTGCGTGAATTGGGACAGGCCGTACGGCGCATCCTGCTGACAGGCGAATACCGCGGTGAAGTCACCGACGTCGATGGCCACGGCACGGATGAGGAACTGATCATGCATGCGCTTCGCCATGGCACGTTGACCGCAAATGACCTTCAAGCGAAATACTGCGCGCTCCTGCATGCACGGTTCGGCACGTACGGCGAAGTGGCGCGTCGCACCGGATTGGACTGGCGCACGGTGAAGAAGTATGTTGAGCGAACGAAAGGATAAGGCATGAAGAAGATTCTCGCGTTTGTTGACGACGTCTATGAAGACCTCGAACTATGGTATCCGAAGATCCGCCTGGAAGAAGAAGGCTGGAAAGTAACCGTGGCAGGGCCGAAATCCAACACGCTGTACAAGGGGAAACACGGCTATCCCTGCAAGTCAGACGTGGACATCGCCGATGTGGAAGCCATTCATTATGACGGTCTGTTGGTGCCCGGCGGCTTCGCCCCCGACAAGCTGCGGCGCGATCACAACGTGTTAAGCCTCACACAGGATTTCGACAAACAAAAGAAGCCCATCGCCTTCATTTGTCATGCGGGCTGGATACTCATCTCGGCCGACATTCTCAAAGGTCGCAAGGCCACCAGCACGATCGGGATAAAGGACGACATGATCAATGCCGGGGCCGAATGGGTGGACGAACCGCTCGTCGTGGACGGCAACCTCATCAGCTCGCGCACGCCGGTGGACCTCCACCTGTTTGCGAAGGCGTTTGTGGATGCGTTGAAGGGATAGAACAAGGGGGCAGGGTTCGGGGTTCGGGGGAAGAGAACGTCCAACGCTCAACATTGAACATCCAACATTCATGTCAGTGGCCAGTTTTGGTGTTCAGTGTTCGGTCAGAGAACACCCAACTCATTCTCCACAACAACAATAATAAAAGCTGAAGGGCTTGGCCTGAATCAAGCGGCCTGCACTTGCCGCCAAGGTCTCCGCGGCCTCCTGTTCAGAATCAGGGTTCAGGGTTCGGGTTGGAAAGCCGCGCGGAAGCCGTCCGGCATTCTTGCCGGCCGACCGCGTTCATAATCAAAACAGACCATTCCCGTTTTTGCCTCGGCAATCACGGCGCCGTCTTCCAAGCGCATCACGCGATAATAGACATCGAATCCGGAACGCGACAGATTGCGTACCGCCAACTCGCACGTGAGCGTCGCCGGATAATGCACCTCGTTCTTAAAGACAATGCCCGTATCGGCCATGATCAGGCCGCACCCGCCGATATCAATCTCCGAGAACCCTTTGTCTTTCAACATACACACACGCGCTTCATGCAATATCGACATGATGGAATCATGGCCAAGATGATTCCCATAATTGATGTCGGTGATGCGAATGGGAATCTCGACGGAAAAATCATAGGACTCGGGTGAATCCAATTTGATACGGCTCATGTCGGTATCTCCTCGTGTTCAAATGAATAGAATCACAATTGCCGTCGCCCCGCAATCCCCGGCCGTCGGTTCGTATCATGTGGAGTGCGGCGGCAAGTCTTCGCGACGCCGCTTTGGTAGAGCCAATGCGCTTGGCCCGAGCGAATCCGTCTTCGCTTCGCTACGCCGCAACAAGAGCGGCGTCCTCTCGAGGACTCGTTGCCGCCGCTCCATACTATCCGAGCATCACAAAAATGGATTTGATTGCCGACTCGATTTGACCGATGGTTACGCGTAAATAAATGCGGAAGATAACGCTATGAACATACGCATACATATCTATCTGATGATCGGGATGATTATGACCGGCGGCGTGGTGCATGCCGACGAGTCGATCCCGTTGACCAGCCGAACCATACCGGAATTTCCCGTACTGCACTCGCTTCAACACGAAGCCGACGCCGCCATGGATCGCGCCTACGCATGGCTTCGTGACCAGCAACATGAGGATGGGTACTGGTCAAACCCCAACTTTCCGGCGATTACGGGTCTGGCCGTCTGGGCCATGGTGCGCGGCGGCGAACAGAACGAAGAGGCCATCGATCGCGCCGTCGAATACCTGCTTTCCTGCGTCCGCGACGACGGCGGCATCTACGTTGACCCGCGCGAAACACGGCGCGGCGGCGGGTTAAGCAACTACAACACCGCGATCGCCATGGTCGCACTGCATCAGGTCGGCCGGGGCGATCTCATGCCGGTCATCATGCGCGCACGCGAATTTATCGCGCGCAGCCAATTTCTCGATCCCGACAGCGTTCATTACGGAGGGATGGGCTATGACGCCGGAACAGACCGCGCGTACGCCGACCTCTCGAATTCCTATATCGCGTACGAAGCCATGCGCCTGACTGAAAGCGTCGAGGACATGCGCGAGACCGCTGAACCCGTGGATTTGGATTGGAACGCCGCCGTTCAATTCGTGCAGCGCATCCAGAACCTGCCGGAATTTAATGACCGACCCTGGGTCAGCGACAGCCCGCGCAATCTCGGCGGCTTTGCCTATCATCCGGATGAAACACGCGCGGGCACCTACACCGATGAGGACGGCGTCGTGCGCTTCAATTCGCACGGCAGCATGACGTATGCCGGGATGTTGAGCTTTATTTATGCCGAGGTAGATCGCAACGACCCGCGCGTGCGCTCCGCCGCGGATTGGGCTATCCGCCACTGGACGCTGGAAGAGAATCCAGGCGCCGGACGGGAAGGTCTCTTCTATTATTACAATGTGCTGACAAAGGGCCTGGCCGCTTTTGGTCAGAATCAGTTCATCCGCGAAGATGGCGACCTGCTCAACTGGCGTCAGGAAGTCATCGAAAAGATCGTGTCCGTGCAGCGCATCGAAGACGCCACCGGCAAGGGCTACTGGGTGAATGACGTGGGCCGATACTGGGAAAACGATCCGGTGCTCGTCACAGCCTACTCGATCCTGGCCCTGCAAATGGCGCTGGGACGGTAATCACTCCCCCAACGCCTTGAACAACTCGAACAAGGGACTATCCGTACCGAGAATCAACGTACTGTTCTTCCCGAGCGCCTGCTCGTAAGCCTGTAACGTACGCAGGAAGGTGAAGAACTCGGGGTCGGCGTTGTAGGCCTCGGCATAAATGTTGATCGCTTCGGCCTCGGCGATACCGCGAATGCGTTCCGACCGCTCAACGGCTTCACTTTGAATCGTCGCCAGCTCGCGTTCCATCTCGCCTAAACGCTGCTCGGCGCGCTGTTGGCCCAAAGACCGGAAGCCCGCCGAGATCTTTTGCAGTTCGGCGTTCATCTGGCGATAGACGTTCTCTTCAATCGCAGCCGTGTAATTGACCTGCTTGATGAGAATATCCTCCAACTGAATGCCCAACCCGATCTCTTCAAGCCGTTCACGTGCGCGGTTGAGTATCCCGGCAATGACCACGGGGCGACCCGCCGTATAGTTCCCGTCCGCGTCCAACTCCAACGGCGGCATTTCGCCGCCCATCGTCGTCAGGTCTAAGTCTTCCGGAATGATTTCCTCGCCATCTTCGATAACTACGGCGGGGATATCTTCATCGCGATCGAGGATCAGGTTGCTGCTGCGCACGACCTCAAAGAGATCATATTGACTGATCTCATTACGTACAGCGCCCTCGATAATGCCGTCCAAGCGGACAAGCGCTCGCGCCGTATCACCGCCGATGGATTCCAGGAATGCGCGCGCGTTAACAATACGCCACCGTGCCGTGACATCCACCACGATCGCCCGCCGATCCTTGGTATAAAGCGTCCATTCGGATCCGTCCCAGCGTAGCAAGCGACGGTCAAAGAGGTGCACCTGCTGCACAAACGGCAGTTTGAAATGCAGGCCGGCCTCGGTCACGGGGTCGCCCTTGATCTCGCCGAACTGTGTAACCACCGCCTGTTCCCACTCATTGACGGTATACAGTGAATTATATACGAGAAAAGCCAGCGCGGCGACCAGGATGATCGCGGAGACCTGTGCCGAACCGGAACGGCTGTTCATCGCAGACACCTTTGCGTTCATTCGTTCCTTCATTATTGGAGCCCTCCGCGCATGTTGATGTGCGGCAGGATGCCATGCACCTCTTCGTCCAGAATAATAACTTCCTTCAATTGCGGCAGCTTTCGCTCCATGACTTCAAGGTATAAACGTTGCCTCGTGACTTCGGGCGACTGGCGATATGCCGCCAGCATGTCGGTAAACCGCTGCGCTTCACCTCGGGCCACGTTGACACGGCGTTGTCGGAACCCTTCTGCCTCCAGAATCACGCGTTGCGCTTCGCCACGCGCGCGGGGCACCCGTTCCTGATATTGTTTGGACGCTTCTTCGAAGAAGCGGACGGCGTCCTGTTCAGCGCGATTCAAATCATTGAACGCGTCCAATACCGCTCCGGGCGGATCGACGAACAGG
>SKZA01000241.1 GCA_007127595.1 Kiritimatiellia bacterium | reverse complement strand
GCCCCTCATCTACGGCCTACGATCTGGCGCACGTGCCGCGCGTTGGCGAGTCACGAACGGTTGCGCATGCTGAAGATTCTGAAGAAAGAAGGGGAGGTCACGGTCACCCGCATGGCGGAGAAGACTGGTCGGCCTCAGAGCGAGGCCAGCCGTTCACTGCGCATATTGAATGCCCGGGGGTTGCTGCGCGCGCGGCGAAGCGGTCGACAGGTCTATTACAGTATCGGTAGCGATTCGTCGGTTCAGGGGAGCGGGGAAATCCTGAATGCCGTGCTGCATGAATTGGACGCCGGAGGCGGCGCGAGTTTACGCATATTCAGCATCCTGACTTCGCTGACTCATCCGCGACGGCATGAGATGCTACATGTATTGAGCAAGGGGCCGTTGGGTCTGACCGAGATGAGGCGACACACCGGCATTTCTATCCCCGCTCTGAAACGGCATCTAAACAAGTTGCTTGCGCGGGAGATGGTGGAGCGTTCGGATAGCGTTTATCGTCTGGCGAAGCCACGTGATCGCTTAAGAAAAACTCTTCTCGCAATGGCTGCACGTCCCCCCCGCCCATAGGCTCACACTTTTAAAAGTGTGAGCCTATGGGCGGAAGGGGGTAATGTCCATTACGGCGGGTGGGTGGCGAAAGTCGAAGGCGGCTGGACGGCGTCGCGCTCGTTCGCAGCAAGCCGATCTCGCAACTTCACGGCTCAATGGCGGCCGTTTGACTAGCCGCCCACCATTCGTCGATGCGTTGGCGGCCTTCCAAGTCCGGACGATTTCCTCGTTCGCGGTAATCAAACCGTGTGCCGGCGATTCCTTCCAGCACCCTCACCGCCGAGGTACGCACCGAGCGGTCGCGATGTCGGATCAGCGGCATGATTTCGGACAACGCCTGATCCGACCCGATCCGGCGAAGTCCAATCAGCAGGTTTCGCAGTGTTTGAGCATTCTCTTCATTCCGCAAGCGCGCGATATAGAGGGGTTCTTCCTCCGGCGTGGCCACGCGATTGAGATAAAGCAGGGCCTGATGTTGAATAAGCGGATTATCCGCGTCCAGATATGCGATCAGCCATTCCGTAGGCAGATTCGCGCGCATGCGGTTCAAGCTCTGTAACGCCGTCGCGGTTACGGGTTCGTCGGCCAGGGCTTCAATCAACAGATCCACATTCTCCTGTGACCGGAAATTGGACAGGGCACGCGCGGCGGACATGCGGACCTCTGCAGCTGAATGCGAAGCGAGGGTATGGCGCAGGAGAGCTTCGGGAGACACCGCGCTCGGATGATTCGGAATGGAAAAGCCCGGTGTGTTTAGGTTGTGAAGCGTTCTCATGATCAACACATACGCCTCCGGTTCGACGTCCCGCCGCTCCAGATAATTATGCAGGAAGAGCATGACCTGATCGTCGCCGACCAAGCCGAGGCGTCGCACCGCCCGCCGTCGCTGCGAAGGAACGTCGATCGCGCGGCTGGCCCATGCATAGGCGTCTTTACGCCATTCTTCACGTGATCGACTTGCGTTCTCCTCCCACCATGCCGTCCACATGGCGCGATGATGCGCAAGCTTTTCCTCGCGAGTTCTAACTTCATCCGTTTGTGGCGACGGGTCGATGAATATCTCAATGTTTCCACTTCTTCGGAATAGTGTATTCGGATCGGCGAATGTTTGATAGGTCAGTGATTCCAATGTTCGTGTGGCGCGATAGTTCGTGGGCACGACGCCCATGCCGCATGTGGAACCCGTATAATCCCGTCCTTCCTCGAGTAGTGCGATCAGCGTTGGGACGGCTGCGGTATTGCCGTGTCGCGCCAAGCCGTCGGCCGCGTACAGTCGCACGATGTGGGAAGGATGTTCGAGAAGAGGCATGAGCGTCCGGATTCCCTCCACGCAGTTCAGCAGGTTCAGGGCGCGTGTGATTTGGATGATTTCTTCCACTTCGCGTCGCGTGACACGTCGTAGCGCAGGTTCCCCCTCGGAACGCTGCAGATTCGTTAGTGCTTCTTCCAGCAGAGAGACACCGCGACAATCGCCGATCCGCGCGATGACCCGGCACGCCGCAGTGCGAACAAACGAATTGTCGGATCGGAGCGCCAAAGCCAACAGGTTCGCCACTTCTTCATAAGCGAAGGCGTCAAGCAGCCCAATCTGGGTTTGCCCTCCTTTTCCTGCTTGCAGACGTGTATGTAGCGCGGGTAGGAGATCAGGATGGTTGATGAGTTGTTCTCGAAGCGCTGCGCGATCCTGCCCGCGATACTGACTCCATTGCTCTAACTGCGACTCGATATCCGGCTCGCTTGCGAAGGAGATCGAAGTCGCCAGGAGACCCACGCAAACCAATGCGCTGGTAATCGTTTTCACGTGAATAAGGATACCCCCGTTTTCCAATCGTTGGAAGAATTATCAGCGGTTATTCCAATCAGCATTATCTTTCGACATGGCGAACTGGATGCTGAGCGACGCACTAAAAGGTCGCTTTCAACTGGTTGCGGAAGTCTGCCATAGCCGGCGCGGCTTGTTCCAAGGCGTCGCCGGCTTTGAGGAAGTCCAGTGCGCGGATATCGGTTAAGCGAGGTCGCACGTATATGGTCGGCGGTCGCTTGGCGAGTTTGACCTGGACCAATTGCGTGACCATGCAGTCCAACATGCCGAGAATGGCGTCCACCATGTTGGGTGAATCGTTGCACGCCTCGGAGGGCATGGGGATGACATCGACGGCAATCGTTGCGTCACAGACATCCGTCAGCAGGTCATACGGGAGATTGTTGGCCACCCCGCCGTCCACGAGAATCCGGCCCTCGTGTTCGACCGGGACGAAGATGCCGGGTATGGATATGCTGGCTTTAATAGCCGGCCACAGCGGACCGCGCTCGAACACCACCGGTTCGCCGGAATGAAAATCGGTCGCCACGACCTTTAACGGGATTTCCAGATCTTCGAAGGTCTCCGCCTGAATGGATTCAATGAGATACTTCAGCAGGCCATCCACCTTTAACAGGCCTTGGCCCTTGAACGAAAGACCGAACGCGCTAAGCCATTTGAACAGGCCGCGCCGTTTGGGATACAGCGATTTCCAATTGTCTCCTCGCTCAATGATATGCTGCTCTATAAACGACCGGATGCGTGCGCCCGACCAGCCGGAGGCATAGAAGGCACCGATGATCGCCCCCATGCTCGTACCGGCGATATGCGCCGGGCGCAGACCGCATTCATCCAATGTTTCCAGTGCAGGGATATGGGCCAAGCCCCGGACCCCGCCGCCACCCAACGCCAAACCTATCTTCATTTGGTCGTCCCCCATAACGCCCGCATGAAGGGATGAAACGCGAAATCTTTTGCCGGAGGCCTCTCGGTCATCATCTCCCACAATCGCTTTTCCGCCGCGAAGGTAAGTTTCCTTTTCATGGCGTCATCCTATCCCCGTTTCCCAAACGGGCAAACGAAAAGGCGCAGGTTCCTGAAATCAGACATTGAGTTGTGGGCGATATCCTGTAGTGCCCATTGAATACGGGAAACGCCGAAGAACCTTCGCGAGACGCAATAGCCGAAGGTTTTTCAAAATCCTATCAGTAGTATAGGGAGGTGCATAAATCATATGATCACATCCTGAACGTGTTCTTGTCCGTGCGGTTGAAGCGTGGCATAATGGAGAGGATATAAATTCTGTTTGATGGACGGAGACGCCTCCCGCTAGGGCTGCGAAATACCATGAAGGCCGTTTTCGAGTTGGTTGATGCATTAAAGGATGCCGGCATTGTTCGGGATTATGCCCTATTCGGGGCCATGGCCCAGATTCGCTATACCGAACCCGTCGCGACGCTTGATGCCGACGTGCTCGTACTGCTGCCCGGTGAAGCGGGGTTCGACGCTCTGAGTCCTATTTACCGCTTCTGCGAATCGCGCGGCTACCGGCCGCACGGAGAAGCGATTCAGGTAGACGACTGGCCGGTGCAGTTCATCCCAACCTTCAGTGCGTTGACCGAAGAAGCCGTGCGCGAAGCGGAGACGGGCGAGGTTGAGGGGCATCCCGTTCGGGTCGTGAGCGCGGCGCATTTGGCCGTGCTAGCCTTGAGCGTTGGACGGGCGAAAGATCATGCGCGGATTCTCGCTCTGCTGGAATCCGGCGCGACAGATCGGGTGCAGATATCCGCTCTTGCTGAACGCCACGGTTTGACTCCGAAATGGCGGGATTTTACAAGGAGGTTTTTTGGTGAATGAAGTCGAAAAGTTACTCGAACGGCAGGCGGCTTGGCAACGAACCCGCGCCGATCTGTCCTGGACCGAGAAGTTACGTCTGGCCGCACGTCTGCGCGATGCCGCCCTCGCGTTGAGACCAACGACTCCCGTCAAGCGCGCCGACAGGGCGGCCCAGCCGCCGAACCGCAAACACCGGGGAGAATCGGGCGGATAGCTCGCATGTTTTTCTTTTGCCCGGTTTGAGGCCTTTCGCTATGCTCCGGTCTTGGTTGGCGTCGATCGGCGGCGTCGCGCGGAACCGATTTTTAACGATCCCGAAGGAATACGGAAGACATGCGAATACTGTCCGGCATACAACCCACGGGCAAACTGCACCTGGGCAACTATTTCGGTATGATGCGGCCTGTCCTGGAACTGCAGGACCAGGGCGAGGCCTTCATCTTTATTGCGAATTATCACGCCCTGACCACGATCAGCGACGCGAACGAGCTGCGTCAAAACAGCCTGGACGTGGCGCTGGACTTTCTGGCGTGCGGTTTGGACCCGAAGAAGGCGGCGTTCTATCGGCAAAGTGACGTGCCGGAGGTGACCGAACTGACTTGGATGCTATCCACCCTGACCCCGATGGGTCTGTTGGAGCGCTGTCACTCGTACAAGGACAAGACGGCGCGCGGCATTGCGGCGTCGCACGGGTTGTTTGCGTATCCGGTCTTGATGACGGCGGACATTCTGGCCGTGCAATCGGATCTCGTGCCTGTGGGGCGCGACCAGAAACAGCACATCGAAGTGGCGCGCGATCTGGCGATCAAGTTCAATAACCAGTACGGAACGGTGTTCAAGGTTCCGGAAGCGGATATCCGTGAAGAGGTGGCGGTCGTGCCGGGCATCGACGGGCAGAAGATGTCCAAGTCGTATAACAACACAATCGAGATCTTCGGAAACGCGAAGGAAGCGAAGAAGCGGATCATGCGGATCGTGACCGACAGTAAGACGGTCGAGGACGTGAAAGATCCGGACACGTGCAATATCTTCGCCTTGTACCGGCTCCTGGCCTCGCCGGAACAGCAAGCCGAATTGGCGGCGAAATATCGCGCGGGGGGCATGGGATACGGCGAAGCGAAGAAAGCGTTGGCCGAGTCGTTCGAGTCGCATTTTGCGCCGCTACGCGAAAAGCGCGAGGCGCTGGCCGGCGATCGCGATTACGTCGAAGACGTGTTGCGCGACGGCGCGCAACGGGCGCGCAAGGAAGCGGCGGCGACCCTGCAACGTGCCCGCCAAGCGGTGGGACTGGAATGACGCGATGACGCCGCCTGAAGAATATCGCGTCAAGCTGGACGTTTTTGAAGGCCCGCTGGACCTGTTGCTGTACCTGATCCGTAAAGAGGAAGTGGATATCTACGATATCCCGATCGAGCGGATCACGCAGCAGTACATGTCGTATTTGGATCTGATGCGGATGCTGGACCTGAACATCGCGGGTGAGTTCATTGTGATGGCCGCCACGTTGATGATGATCAAGAGTCGCATGCTCCTACCGGTCGAGGAACGGGCGGCGGAAGAGGACGAGGACGAGGGCGATCCGCGCTGGGACCTGGTCCGTCAGCTTGTTGAGTACAAGAAATTCAAGGACGCGGCGTTGCACCTGCAAGGGCTCGAAGAAATGCAGGAGAACATCTTCGTGCGCGCAGGGGAAAACGTGGAGCTTGGCGCGCAACCGGATGTGGCGTTGCAGGATGTCAGTATTTTTGATCTGATCGCGGCGTTCAACGACGCGTTGAGCAAGGTGCAAAAGGAAGAGCTGCGCGAGATTTTCGCCGAACGCTTTACGGTCGGCGAAAAGATCGACGATTTGCTGCAACGGATGCAGGAGGCGGAACGCCTGTCCCTGACCGATTTATTTAAGGGCATGCGTTCGCGACATGAAGTGGTGTGCACGTTTCTGGCGGTGCTGGAATTGATGCGCTTGAAACAGGTGCGAGCGGCGCAGGACGAACCGTACGGGCCGATCCTGCTGTTGCGGGTGGTGGAGGAATAATGAGCGAAGTGGACGTCATACCGGAATTGAAACAGATCATCGGCGCGATGCTGTTCGCGGCGAAGGAACCGGTTTCGGTCAGCCAGATGCTGAACGTATTTGAGCAAACGGCAGAACAGCACGGGGGGATGACCAAGGACTTCGCAAAGGTCACGGATGAAATGATACGGGACGCCGTCAAGGAGCTTAACGAGGAGCTGACGTCGCGTTCCGTTGGGATGCATGTGCGGGAAGTGGCGAACGGGTTTCGATTGGTCAACGACGCCAACTGCGGTTTATGGCTGCGGGTTTTGCTGGAGAAGGGGAAACCGAATCGCCTGTCCCGGCCTGCGCTTGAAACGCTGGCGATCATTGCCTACCGTCAGCCCGTGGTGCATTCGGAAATCGAAGCGGTGCGCGGCGTGGCGGTGGATCAGATCATCCGCAACCTGTTGGACCTGCAATTGATCCGCGTGGTCGGGCGCAGCGAGTTGCCGGGCCGGCCCTGGCTGTTCGGCACGACCCAGAAGTTTCTGGAACATTTCGGGATCAAGTCGTTGAATGATCTGCCGGGGATAGAGGAATTGCGGCGCCTGGAAGCGGAGCAGATCAAGAAACAGGAAAAAGAAAAGAAAGACGCGGAAACCGTCGCGGCCGCAGAGGCGTCGGAAGAGTCCGGCGAAGTCGCTGAAACGGCGGCCGCTCCGGAGGAGTCCGCGGCGCCGGAAACGGATGACGACGACACGTATTCCGAAGACGAAGACGAATTTGATGATGACGATGATTCGGATGACGAAGAAGACGACGATTCGGACGAAGATCGGGAACCGCGATGAATCTGGACGATTTAAGAAAACGAATTGACGAGTTGGACGAACAACTGGTGCGCCTGCTGAACGAACGGACGCAGGCCGCAATGGAGATCGGCCGCTTGAAACAGGAGAACGGCCAGGAAATTTATGTGCCGGCCCGCGAGAAGGCGGTCCTGGACCGTGTCAGGAAACTGAACGAAGGGCCGCTCGAGAATGAGTCGGTGTGCGCCATTTATCGCGAGATCATGTCGGCCGCGCTCGCGCTGGAGCATGATGTGACCATCGCCTATCTCGGCCCGCCCGCGACGTTCACGCATCAGGCGGCGCGATCGCGTTTCGGCGGCAGTGTCGCGTATGAAGCGTGTCAGACCATTAAGGACGTGTTCGCGGAGGTACAAAAGAAGAACGCGGACTACGGTGTGGTGCCGATCGAGAACTCCACGGAAGGGGCGGTGACCCACACGCTGGACGAGTTTATTCATACGTCGCTCAAGATTTGCGCCGAAATCTATCTTCCTATTTCGCATCATGTGATGGCAACCGGCTCGCGCGAACAAATCAAGAGGCTGTACAGCAATCCACAGGTATTCGGGCAGTGT
This sequence comes from Kiritimatiellia bacterium, assembly GCA_007127595.1. Lineage (GTDB taxonomy): Bacteria > Verrucomicrobiota > Kiritimatiellia > SLAD01 > SLAD01 > SKZA01. Next base: position 234 of record SKZA01000241.1, on the reverse strand, counting down.
CGTCAATGGCTGCACGAAAACATGCCGGGCGTGGATCTTGTGTCCGTGTCCAGCACGGCACGCGCCGCGGAAATGGCGTCGAAGGAATCCGACAGCGGGGCGTTGGCCAGCGACTTGGCGGCCGAGATGTATGGTTTGACGGTGTTGAACCGTGACATTCAGGATCTGGGCGGTAACACCACGCGTTTTCTGGTCGTCGGCAAACGCTACGGTGAAGGCACGGGCAATGACAAG
>SKZA01000260.1 GCA_007127595.1 Kiritimatiellia bacterium | reverse complement strand
GTTCGGGCGCGTATATCTCGGGGGCGAAGAACGGGACATTCAGGTCGGGTACGAAGCGGCGGAAGCCGCCATCAATGCCGTGACCGGCCAGACACCGAAAAAGAAATAACATCGTAACAACAGAACATCGAACAGAGGACACACCAACCAGAGAGGTACAAAATGGCTGAAGCATTAGGAATGATTGAAGCACGTTCGTTTCCCGCCACCGTTGAAGCGGCGGACGCCATGGTCAAGGCGGCCAAGGTGGAATTGGTTTCCTACGAGAAGACCGGCGGGGGCTACACCTCCGTAATCGTGCGTGGCGACGTGGCCGCCGTCAAGGCCGCCTGCGATGCCGGACAGATTGCGGCCAGCCGCGTCGGCGAAGTCGTCGCCGTCCACGTCATCGCCCGTCCGCATGCGAATGTGGATTCGGTGCTGCCGCTGGGACGCGGAGACGCCAAGTCCGCCAAGAAGTAAGAAACTTCGTCAGCACACGTCGACCCGCTTATCCGCCCTGCGGATAGACGGTCGGCGGGGGAGTGAGTATGAATCTTGGCAAAGTCGTAGGGATGGTTGTGGCCACGCGGAAAGAGTCCAGCATGGACGGGCTCCGTTTCATGCTGGTCCGCCACCTGGACGAACAGGGCAAGGAAACCGGGGGCCAGGTCGTGGCCGCCGACGCCGTTGGCGCCGGCCCTGGCGAGGTCGTCCTCGTGGCCTCCGGCAGTTCCGCACGCCAGACCCAAGCCACCGACAAACGTCCGTGCGACGCGGTCATCATGGCCATCGTCGACAGCTGGGATGTCGGCGGCGCGGTGAAATATCGCAAGAGCGAAGACGAGTAGTGGGGAAGACGTAAGAAGTAGAAAGTGAAAAGTAAGAAGTGGAATCTGTTCCAATATCCTGCTTGCTACTTCTGACTTCTAACTTCTTACGTCATACGTCCCCGAAGGGATAGACATGGCAACATTATCCGATCAAGACATTGAAGCAATCGCACGGAAGATCGTATCCGATCTCGGACGCGCGCCGACTGGAGGAGGCGGCGGCGGGGGATACGCGGCGCCTGCCGCGCCGGCTCCCGAGCCGGGGGTCCCGTCGGGCATGGGCGTTTTCAACAGCGTGGATGAGGCGATCACCGCCGCACGCGCCGCCTTTCCCGTCTATTCCGCCCTGCCCCTCGATCATCGGAAGAAGATCATCGAGAACATTCGGCAAACGATGCGCGAGAACAAGACGGCGTTGGCCAAGTCCGCGCACGAAGAAACCGGGTTGGGCCGCTTCGAAGACAAGATTGTCAAGAACGAGTTGGTCATTGAGAAGACCCCGGGTCCCGAGGTCCTCCACCCCACTGCCGAAACGGGCGATCACGGCTTGACGCTGACGGAGCCCGCGCCCTACGGCGTGATCGGCGCCATTACCCCGTGTACGAACCCGACCTCGACAATTATCAACAACTCGATCGGCATGTTGTCCGCGGGGAATACCGTCGTCTTCAATGCGCATCCGGCGTCGAAACGCTGCTCGATGGAAACGATCGTTCTGGTCAACAAAGCCGTGACGGAAGCCGGCGGCCCGCCCAATGTCGTCGTCGGCGTCGCAAACCCGTCCATCGAAAGCGCCCAGCAATTGATGCAGCATCCGGGCATTCGCATCCTCGTCGTCACCGGCGGCGGCGGCGTGGTCAAGGCGGCCATGGCCAGCGGGAAACGCGCGATCTGCGCCGGCCCCGGTAATCCACCGGTCGTCGTTGATGAAACGGCGGACATGGACCAGGCCGGCCGTGACATCGTGCTCGGCGCGTCCACGGATAACAACATCATCTGCGCCGACGAAAAGGAAGTCATCGTGGTGGACTCCGTGGCCGACGCATTGATCAAGTCCATGGTCCATCATGGCGCCGCGTTGATCGACAAGGGCAAGTTGAAGGCTCTGGAACAGGTCATGTTCACCAAGATGGCTGGACCGCGCGGTCATGCGGAGATCAACCGCAAGCTCATCGGCAAGAACGCCGACGTCATTCTTTCGCAGATCGGCATGAGCGTGCCCAGCACCATCCGGCTCGGCATTGTCGAGGTGGATGTCGATCACCCGATGATGTGGACCGAGCAGATGATGCCCATCCTGCCCATCGCCCGCGTCAAGGACGCCGACCAAGCCATCGATCTGGGTATCGAGATGGAAGGCAAGTGCTATCACACGGCCATCATGCATTCGAAACATTTGGACCGGCTCAGCCGTATGGCGCGCGAGTGCAATTGCAGTATCTTCGTGAAAAACGGACGATCCCAGGCCGGACTGGGCCTCGGCGGCGAAGGATGCACCTCCTTCACCATCGCCAGCCCGACCGGCGAAGGAATGACCGGCCCCGTAAGCTTCTCGCGCTGGCGACGCTGTACGCTGGTTGATCATTTCAGGATCGTTTAATGAAGAAATATCCGGCTATTGCGACCCTTGAATTCAAGGACATCGCCATCGGTATGCACACGACCGATGCCTTGATCAAGAAGGCGCCCATTTCCCTGGTAAAATGCGGCACCATCAGCCATGGCCGGTACCTCACCCTCGTCGCGGGCAGCACGGCCTCCGTCGAGGAATCCTACCACGAAGGGTTGTATTGGGCGAAAGACAACCTTGTCGACCACGTTTTTCTGCCGGACATCGACGTGGCCCTTCACGACGCCGTTTTTGGCAAACGCGTTCTCTGCCGGGATGGCGCCATCGGCATTGTGGAAACGGAAACGACATCTTGTAACGTTCGCGCCGCGGAACTGGCCCTCAAAGGCACGACGGTTGACCTTATCGAATTACGCCTCGCCGATAGCCTGTTGCATGGCAAGGGCGTCAGCATTTTCAACGGCGAACTCTATGATATTGAAGCCGCCCTCGATATTGCGGTATCGTATTTGGAAGATAAGAAACATCAGGTGGTACACAAGATCATTACCTCGCCGCACGAAGCGTTGGCGGCACAAATCAATTACAGCACTTCGTTCGGCGACGCGCAGCTGACGAATTTGAATGGAGAACTGCCGTAGGGAGAGGGACGGAAGACGTGAGACGTAAGAAGTAAGAAGTGAGAAGTGAGAAGTGAGAAGTGGGTGTCTAATGTCTGACGTTTAACTTTTTACTTCTTACTTCTTACGCTTCATCAGGGGAAATTGAAATGCTGTTAGGAAAAGTCATCGGCACCGTGGTGCCCTGCGATGTGTACGAGGGGTTGGCATCCGTGCCTATGCTGTGGGTGCAGCCGCTCGGCAAGGACCTGAAGCCGAAAGGAAAGGCCATCGTATGCGCGGACTCGACGCGCATGGCCGGACCGGACGAGCTGATCTACTACGAGGGCGGACGCGAAGCGGCCATGGCGCTGGACCCGTGGTTTGTGCCGGTCGATCATGCGATCATCGGGATCGTGGACGACCTGACCGTTGAGAAAGGCGGTGACGCATGATTACGGGCGTCGTATCCGGCAATATCTTCTCCACGATCAACCATCCCTTCTATGACGGGAAACGGCTCCTGATCGTGGATAAGACCGATCTGAACGGCAAACGAACGGGCGACTATCTCATCGCCGTCGATTCCGTCGATGCGGGTGTCGGCGATCCCGTGCTCGTGGTGGATGAAGGCAACGGCGCGCGTCAAATCGTCGGCGATCCCAGCGCTCCGATCCGTTCCATCATCGTCGGTATCATCGACAGTGTGGACGTGGTCAAAAGTTGAACAGAAGGTCGCAAAGACTGTTTCATGGGACCTGCTCGTTCAATTCAGAAGATCATGTCGATTGCGTGAATAGACACCAACTTTTCAAACGGCGGCCTTGTATAATTCGGCTAGTCATGCAGGAAAATACTTTGCGAGCTTCTGTTCAAACCAAAGGTTAGACCATGCGAGCGATTTTGATCATTCTCGATTCAGTCGGCATCGGCGCGGCGCCGGACGCGGACCAATACGGCGACGCCGGAGCAGCTACGGTGCCCCATATCGCCGATGCGATGGGCGGCTTGTCCCTGCCTTTCCTGGAATCCATGGGTCTGGGCAACATCCCCTCCATCCTGCCCGACGGCAAACCGATCAAAGGCGTATCGCCGGTCAAAGAGCCCGGCGCGTCCTACGGCGCCATGCAGGAACTCTCGGAAGGCAAAGACACCATCACGGGGCACTGGGAACTGGCCGGCATCGAAATGAATCCCGGGTTCAGCGTGTTCCCGCCCGATGCCCCTTCGTTTCCCGACGATCTGATCAAGCCCTTTGTGGAGCAAACCGGCCGTGACGTTCTAGGCAACAAGGCCGCGAGCGGGACGGGCATCATCAACGAGCTCGGCGAAGAGCACATGAAGACGGGGAAATGGATCGTCTATACCAGCGCCGATTCCGTCTTCCAGATCGCCGCCCATGTGGATGTCGTGCCGCTCGAAGAACTCTATCGCGCATGCGAAATTGCGCGTGAACTGTGTAATCCCTATCGGACCGGGCGCGTCATCGCGCGTCCTTTTCGCGGCGAACCGGGCGCGTTTGAGCGGACCACCGATCGACGCGACTACGCCTTCGAACCGACCGAACCGCTGATCTTGGAACGGGTTCACGAGGCCGGCCTCCCGGTCTATGCCGTCGGCAAGATCGAAGACATTTACGCCCATCGCGGCATCACGGAATCGGACCATACCGGCAATACACAAGCCTCGCAGGAAGCGGTCACCCGGTTTACGCGCGATCACAAGAATGGCCTCATCATCGCCAACTTCATTGATTTCGACATGATCTACGGCCATCGGCGCGACGTGAAGGGCTATGCCGACGCGCTGCAACAAACCGACGCGTATTTCAGCGAATACGTCAAACTGCTCACCCCGGACGACCTCCTGATCATCACCGCGGATCATGGCAACGATCCCACGCATCACGGTACGGATCACACGAGGGAATACGTCCCGCTGATCGTGTATCAACAGGGTCGACCTTCAAGAAATCTTGGTCTACGCGTCGGTTTCTACGATGTCGCCCAAAGCATCGCGGACTTCTTCGACCTGAAACCGATGCCCAAGGGCAAATCGTTTCTGTAGGACGTTGACCCGAAGGCCGCGGAGCCGGTCTCTGTATAATAGACGGTTTCGAGGGGGAACCTGCATCATATCCATCCGCGCACGCGATACGCCGCCAAGGCAACCATTTCCCGAACATAAACGGGCTGGTCGGATAACGCCTGCCATATGCCGTAACGTAAAAAGATCCAGCGCCCGAAATCGGCCTCGGCGCCGATCGATACGGCGCCCCGCACACCGATCTCCTGAAAACCCGCTTTCCGAAAACAGAGCACCGAGCGGCGAATATGATAGGACGACGTCACAACCAGCACCGGCTCGGCCAACGCTTCCTCCCCCAACATGGCGCGGATGTTTATCGCCTGTTCGTGCGTGTTGAGCCCGCGCGTTTCCATGAGAATCCGTTCTTCCGAAATACCGCGCAGGATCAGTTCCTGCTTCATACGACCCACGCTCGCTTCTTCCGGATCACCGTCCGCGGGTAGTGAGACAATGACCATGGCGTCTTCATATTCCATGGCCGCGTCGGCGGCATGCCATGTGCGCACGAATCCGGATTTGCTGGGAATCCCGCCGCCACCCAACACCACGATGTACGCCGGATCGCGCTCAAGGGCGTATTCAGGCGCGGCCAACCATCGGGCCCACCGTCCCTGCAGCCCGGACACGGGCAGCGCCAGTTGCACCAGAAACAGAACGGCGCATAGCAGGATGAGTCCCTGCATGCTCCTTCGCATGATTGGATGTACACGTCGCATGGCCCTTCTTCGCTTCCTTATCGCGTTTTACCTGAGGCGACCCGAACCAAGCGCACGATAACAGACTTCTGCGAAACTTGCACTGCCCTGCCTCCATTCGGTATCATGGGTTCGATGGACACGACGCGCACGCACTACTCTTCGTCGGACGGCGCCCCGACCATCGATCACGCATCGGGGCACCCGCCCCTCCACGTGCCCTCGGGTATTCGCATAACCTTCAACTGCCCGGCCTGCGATGGGAAGATTGAAACGGAAGCGTCCCCGTCCGCCATCGAATTCGCTTGTCCCCATTGCGGTTCCATCATCATGACCCCGGCCATCGGTTTCGGGGCGGGCATGACCCTGGATGACTTCAAGCTGATCCGACGCATTGGGCGTGGCGCCATGGGCGAAGTGTACCTGGCCAAACAACAATCCTTATCCCGGCACGTCGCCGTCAAAATAATGTCGCCGCAAATGACCTCTTCCCCCGAACAGGTGGAGCGATTCCGGCGCGAGGTGCAAAATCTTGCGCGCCTGTACCACCCAAATATCGTGACCGCCTTTTACGCGGGCACGCATCACGATATCCATTACCTGGCCATGACCTATGTGGACGGTGAAAGCGTCCAGGCCCGCATACAGCAGTGGAAGCAGTTGGATGAAGAGGAAGCGTTATCCGTGATCGACAAGGTCGGCGACGCCTTGCGCTATGCATGGGACGAGTTCGGGTTCGTTCATCGCGACATCAAACCCGCCAATATCATGATCGACGGCAGCGGCGAAGTGAAGCTGACGGATTTGGGGCTGTCCAAGTTCGTGTACGAGGAATCTTCCGATACACACGGGCACCGGATTTTCGGCACGCCACAATACATGAGTCCCGAACAAACGCGCGGCGAACGCGACCTGGATTTCCGATCGGACATGTATTCACTGGGCATCACGTTCTATCACATGCTCGCGGGAAGACCACCATTTGACGATGAAGACATCGGGCGCGTGCTCGACCGCCAACAACGCGCCACACCACCGCCCATCCGCGACTTCTGCCCGCATCTATCGGCGGGCAGCGAGGCCATCCTGCAACGCCTGCTGCAAAAGAATCCAAACGATCGCTATGATTCCTGGGACGATCTGTTACATGCCATTGCCGAGACGTTGGCGGTTCTTCCCCCGCCGGGACAGCGGACTTCTCCGGCGGCCTATCAGACCCAGGAAGTCCTGTTGGATGCCACGTTGCGCAGGCGCCGGCAACGACGGTACGCCGGTCTCGCGGCCCTGCTGATCGCCGGCGTCATCGGATGGCTTGTCTGGGATTATCAACGTACGCAGCCCGAAGAGTTCTCCGTCCCTGATTTCGTGCAACAGGCGCTGGATTCCGCTTTCGCGTCACCGGATCACCTGAACACAGCCATTGACGTCGTGCGGGACCAACTGGGGCGCGCCGCAGGCGCAACGGAACAAGCTTATCTGCAATGGTCCAAGCAACGCCTGCAACGGGAGCGGCGCAAGCGCATCGATGAAGTCCTTGAGCATCTTGACGATCGGGCGCGCGCCTATCTGCATGCCGGCCTCCCCGATTTCGCCGTCGACGTCTACTTGGAATATGACGGACCGTGGGCGGAAGAATCCCACGCCGCGCGCTTGGAACGGGCCGAGGCCTACATTCGACCGCCGCAACCGCGACCTACTGATCCGCCAACGGTGGAACTGCCCGCCATGGTTCCCGGGTCGGAGCGGCCCCGCGTCCGGGACCGGGATACGGGTCCAAAACTGACGCCTGAGACCGGACGCGGAAGCACGTCCGCTCCGTAAGCGCCGTTCGACTCAGCACTCCGACGGATGAAGCATTTGCCTGCCCCCGACAGAACAAGATCGCGAGGGGGAAAGCTTGGTAACCACGCAGCTACTTGGGTACTTCGTCATTATTAAGCCAATTACTTACACAGCCACGTGAATAGGAGCTGGCCCGACTATGAGGGGGGGGACCAGGGCAGACGCATCTAGATTCTCTGTCCAATCATGATTTGTTCGTCGTAAGGCGATAGCGTTATCAAGTGGTGCCAGGAGAACCGCCTTACGGCGTCCCTACATACACCGCGTTTGTAGG
>SKZA01000366.1 GCA_007127595.1 Kiritimatiellia bacterium | reverse complement strand
TTCTTTTCGTTTGACCTGCGAAGACTTCGGCGCAAAGTTTTAATCAATGAAATCGTCCTGGAAGAACCCCTCCGGCGGGATCCCCCCGTGGTCGCTGATTCTTGCTCTTTGGGTGGGAAGCGCGCTCTATGCCTGGTCGTTTATGCAAGACGACGGGTATTTCGCTGTGGAGTTGGAATTGAGTCCGCGCTTGCCTTCCGTCAGTCGTCAGCGTGCGTTTGATTCGATGGGTGTGGCGGCGGACCGGGACACCTTACAGCGAAGCATCCAGCGCATCTCCCGTTTGATGGAGGAAGGCCGGCTTGATCGTGCGCACTTGGAAGTGGAGTTGACCTTGCCAAGCTATCCCGCCGATCCGTCCCTACTGTCTTTGGCCGCAGGCCTGTATGTGCGATTGGACGATCTCGATCGTGCGGAAACGTTGTACGCCCACCTGAACGACATCGTGCCGGATCATGCGCAATTTCTATCCCGTTGGGGAAATGTGCTGTTGTGGAAAGGCGAGCTGGACAAGGCCAAAGAGGTGTTGGAACGCGCCCATGCGCTTGATCCGTATTTCACGCCCACGATAATGAACCTCCTCTGCGTCTATGTCGCGAGTGGCCGTGAAAGCCAAGGAGACGCCTTGTTGAAGGTCATGACCCCGCAGGATCTCGCCTTCATTGCCGACTGGTTGAAGAATCATGATGAGATCCTTATCCGCGCCGTTGGTGAAGACGCGTATGTGCGCATCGGGCAGGCGGTCTTGAGCGGCGGTTATGTCGTGGCGCTCTCCTTCGCCGGAAATGATTTGCCCGAACGCGACGCAAGGGAAGCACGGGAGGACATTGCGACGGCGGAAGCCATGAAGCGGCGTCTCCATCAGGGAAGCGAACTCATGCGGGCGTTCGGCCATGCGATCGTGAAAGAACAGTGGGGGGACGCGGTGCGGATCGGCGCCCCGCGCAACGCATCACGCATCGGGCTCTCGGCGCCCACCTTTCGCGCGTGGCACGTATATGCGCGCTATAGGGCGGGCGACGAATCCGCGTTGATCGAGTTGTCTGATTTAAGTGAGCAGCATCCCGATGATTTGTATACCCGCCTCCATTTCGTCGTAGTCTTGCTGGACAACACGCGGCATGCCGAAGGGGAAGAGGAACTTCGTGAGCTGGATGCGCTATATCCCGGCCATGCGCTGGTCAAACTTCTATTGGCCTGTGCCATGGCCGAGTCGGGCCGGCAACATGAGGCTCTGGCGAAGCTCAACGCGCTGGACGAAGACCTGCGCCCCTTTATCAATCGCTGGTTTGCTGCCGATGCCGCGTATCAGCAAGCGATCTTGAACGATCAGACCTTTGCGACGTGGCGTGGCGATTATCTCACCCAGGATTGACCGTTCCGGGCACGACCGCATCATTATCATGGGCCGGTCGTTTGCCGGGGCGGGCCCCAATGGGCCGCCTTTCGGCCCTCTCCGCGCCTTTTTGCGAAACGGGCGCGATCCCCGCCGGGAAAAAGTGTTCAAGAAGAGTAATAAAACGGTTGACAAACCATTTAAATTCGGGTCTGATCATGACTATGCGCGAAAAGGGGTAGGACAAATGGTGTTTCGGGCGTAACGGACGCATGTGCGTCGTAAGTTTAGCGAAGAGGATTAATGAAGGTACGTTAAAGGAAGGGATGACGATGAAGAAGTTAATGTTGGCGATGGTAGCTGGCTTGTTTGTCGCTTCGACCGCAATGGGTAATTGGATACTCAATCCATCGTTTGATGACGAAGGCGATGGCGGCGGTGATTGGTCAGCCGCGTTTTGGGGAGACGGTGCGACGGATCCGGGTACGTTCCATTCGAGCGCTCGATCTGATTTCGCCAATTGGCGTGGCGATGCTTTTGACCCCGCCCGGCCTTGGGTCATGAACCTTGCCGAATGGACTGGCAACCCAGACGGGAGCAATCAGTCGTTTGTTTGGCAGCGGCATGAAATCGGCTCAAGCTTGAACGACATGTTCGTCACGTTTTCTGCCGATTTCTATCTTGCGAGCAACGTGGATGGCGGTTTGGCCGAAGCGGAACTCGGTTGGTATGATAGCGCCGGTGATTGGATTACGGATGCCGAAGTCAACATTGACCTTCAGGATATGTGGGACACCCGTGACACATGGCACACGCTGAGCTGGTCGGGCAATGCGCCGTCCAACGCGGAGGGCTTTCAAGTCACGCTGAGGACGAGTACTTGGATTACAGGTACGGGCGACGGAATCATGTCCGTCGATAACGTGAGCGTAATCCCTGAGCCGGGCACGATGGCGCTGTTGGGCATCGGCCTGCTTGGTCTGTTCGGCCTGCGTCGTCGCATGCGATAATTGCGCAGACAATAGTCGTTTGAATTGAAAAAGCCCTCCTTCGGGAGGGCTTTTTCTGTTTCGGTATGCTATCTATCTCTATGCGCATGAGGACTTGTCGAATGCTTATGTCCGCCTTTCTGTGGACGGGTGTTCAGGTTGAATCCGGACACGCCGATCCGCTGGATGCGCCGCTATTCTCGCACGCGACCGGCTTCTATGAAGCGCCGTTCGAATTGAGCATCAGCCATCCCGATCCGGATGTGACGATTCTCTTCACGCGGGATGGCTCGGAGCCCGATCCGCTGTATAGCGACGGCGTCGAATATTCCTATAAGAATGAGTATGACGGGACCAACGAGACGCCCATGCTGACCCGTATGATCCGCTCCCACCCGTACATCGCGCCGCTGGTTATCAGCAACCGTTCGGATGAAGCTTACGCGCTTGCCGCGATCAATACGGAAATGTCCGCAACGACCGTTGAGCCCGAAAACAACATCTTCAAGGCCACCGTTGTGCGCGCCCGGGCCTTCCGGGAAGGGGCGACGCCGAGTCCGGTGGTGACGCGCACCTACTTCGTGCATCCGGAGATGTCCAGCCGTTACAGCCTGCCCGTGCTTTCGTTGGTCACGTCGGAAGACAATCTCTTTGATTATGATAAAGGGATCTACGTCCATGGCGGAGGCCGGTCGGAGGAGCCATGGTGGCAGGCCGGGAACTACAGGGGGCGCGGTGACGAATGGGAGCGTCCCGCCCATCTGGAGTTCATGTCACCGGATGGCGACAGCCTGTTGGCGCAAGATATGGGTATGCGTATTCATGGAGGAGCAAGCCGGGCCCACCGGCTGAAGTCCGTACGACTGTATGCCCGAAACCTGCATGGAAGTTCGACGTTCGAGCATGCGTTCTTTCCCGGTTTGGAACAGCGTGGCCGCCCGGGCGTACCTTTGACTTCTTTCCGGCGCCTGTTACTGCGTGCGGCCGGCCAGGATTGGGACCGCGCGTACTATCGGGACGCGTTCATGCAGGATCTGGTTCGCCACTTTCCGATTGATATGCAGGCGGCCCGCCTTGCGGTCCACTTCATCAACGGAGAATATTGGGGTTTGATCCATATTCGCGAACGCTTGGACCGGCATTATCTGGCCGGCCATTACGACGTGCCCCCGGATGATGTGGCGATTCTCACCGGATGGCGTGTCGAGGTGGACACGGGTGTGCCGGAAGATCTCGACCATTTCAGCAACATCGTGGCCTATGCCGAAAGCCATGATTTGGGCGAACCGGAATACATATCATGGATTCATGAACGGGTGGATACGGCCAACCTTGCCTATTATTATGCCGCGCGCATCTACTTCAACGACCGAGACTGGCCTCAGAACAATCTGGATTGGTGGCGCAAGCGGACGGTAACCTATGAACCAGACGCGCCGCCCGGGCATGATGGGCGCTGGCGGTGGCTGTTGTACGATACGGACTTCGGTTACCAGTTGGATTATTATGGTCCGGACGCCAACGGACTTAATCGTGTGGTAAATCCGACACCTGCGGACGCGCGAATGGTTTCCAACAAAGTCAATCGCCTGTTCCATGAGTTGGTTCATGAAAATGCGGACTTTCGCCATATGTTCATCAACATCATGGCGGATCAACTCAATAGCGCGTGGACGCCGGAACGTGCGCTCGGCCTGTTGGACGAGCACGAAAACCGGATCGCCCCCTACCGTGCCGAGCATAACAACCGCTGGACGTTGAATACGGCGTCGCAACCGGTCATGTACGACTTTGCCGCGTCGCGGCCCGGTTATTTGCGCGACCAGATCATGAGTGTTTTCGGTTTGCCCGGCATGGCGGAGTTGACGATTGATATGGCCGATCCGGATATGGGGTTTGTCCGCGTGAATCTTCTCGAACTTATAGCGGATGTGCCCGGACTTCCCGCCGGACCCGGTGAGCTATACCCTTGGACGGGTATCTACTTTCAGGACGTTCCTGTAACCTTGGAGGCCGTGCCCGCAAGCGGTTTCCGCTTTGTCGGCTGGGATGGACTGACGAATCAATCGTCTCTGGTGACGGTGAGCTTGACCGATGACTTGGCGGTCGAAGCATTCTTTGAGCCGATTCCCGCTGAAGAGCAAAGCATGCTGTTGCATGAATGGGATTTCGAGGACGAGCAGTGGTTTATGAAGCCATCCTACACCGTGGGCGGAGGCGCGTCGCTGGAGGTTGAGCCGGGACCAACCACGGAAGTGGAGCGGAACAGTCCGGCGCAGGCTTTTCCCTCTCACCATCTGCGAATCAACGAACCTTTGGGTGCAACCGCCACTTTACACCTGCCCACAAAGGGATATGGCGACATTCGGCTGAGCTATCAGACCCGACGTTCGGGGCAGGGCGCAGGGATACAAAAGGTGTCTTACACAACCAACGGAATTCACTGGATCGCATTGCGCGAGTATGCGGTATACGACACGGCCCCGCAGCAATGGCAATTTGATTTCCTGGATATACCAGGAGTCAGCGACAATACGAATTTTGCCGTCCGCATGGCATTTGAGCAGGGTAATGGCGGCTTGGCGGGCAACAACCGGTTCGATGACGTCCGGCTTTTCGGCGCTCGCGTTGAGCCGGGAAACCATCCGCCGGAGGTGCTGGCGGATATCGGCCCGCAGCATTTTGTGGAGGGTGCTGACGGGACGGCGATTGATTTGATAGAAGTGTTCATCGATCCGAACGGAGATCCGTTGGTGTTCAGCGCTGTTTCCTCCCGGCCGGATAAGGTAGCGATTGAGGTGTCGGACAATCACCTTCACGTTACCCCCGTTGAACGAGGTGAAGCCGTCGTTTCGGTGTTTGCGGATGATGGCCAGTACGCGCCTGCGTTTGTTGCGTTTCATGTGTTGGTGCATCCGGCCGCACATGACTTGGCGGCCGGACCGTATCATTTCACGGAATGGAACGCTGATCATCCAGACGGGGTTTATCCGCCCCACATGCTGTTCCTGCAAAGTGAAGAGAGCGACACGAGCCTCGATACGCCGCTGGTGCATGCCTACAGCCTGCGTCCCGAGGATTATCATGCGAATGATCAGGAGACGGTCGGCTTTCCCTATAACAATACGGGGAGGACCCGGATCAACGGCTTGGCCGCGGGGGGGCTCGCATTTATCAACACGGGACAAGGACGGGACTTGGGTGGTGCGGTGCTGGCATTAAACACGGTCGGGATGACCAACGGCTGGGTCCGTTGGCTGGGAGGGACGGTGCTTCCGAACTCCCGGGTGTATGCATGGCGTCTGCAATACCGGGTAGGGATCGAGGGGGAATTCGCGGACGTGCTGGACGATGCGGGGAAGCCGATTGAATATGTTCGCGATCCCATCGCGGGTCATGCGCTGATGATGCCGCCGGTCGCGTTGCCGGAAACGGCGTTGGACCAGGAATACATTCAGTTGATGTGGAGGTATTATCGAGTTTCGGGCACTTCGGGTCCGAGGGCGCAACTGCGTCTGGACGAGATTCTCGTGCATGACTTTGGTCCGCACCCCGTCGTGGCCGAGGCGCAGCCCGCAGCAGGCGGCGCTGTTTCCGGCGCCGGATACTATGTGCACGAACAGTTCGCTGAACTATCCGCAGAGCCGGCGCCGTATCATCATTTTCACGAATGGATCGGCGATGTGCCGCCGGGCGCTTTCGATCAAAATCCGCTGTGGCTTCAAATAGATGCGCCGCGAACGGTGACGGCCCGTTTCGCCGCGGATGTTACGGACAACACCGGTACGCCGCATTGGTGGTTGGCCGCGTACGGGTTGACCAACGCTTCGTTTGAGGAGGAGGCGTTGTGGGTTCCGGAAGGCGGGACGTTGCCCGCTTGGAAAGCCTATGTGGCCGACTTGGACCCAACGGATCCGGAGAGCCAACTCCCGCAGATCCGCGTAAGGTACGACGAGGCCGGGGGATCTCTTTCAATGGATCAAACTTCAACGGGCAGACAATACGCGATTGATTATACGACAAATCTGCACAACGGAGGTTGGACGCGTTTCCTGTCAGCGGAATCCGGTTCGGGCACCGGCTGGACTCGGCCGTGGACGAACGAATTCGAGACGCCTTCGATCTATTTTCGGGGCGTCATTCTTCCGCCCGCAGATTGACGCCGCCCACGAATGCTCGAACGGGCCGATTCGGTTTGCCGGCGAGACTACGCTTTAAGTATCTCAGTGTTCGGCATTTTTCGAGCGGCCTTTTCGAATGTGACGAGCTTGTGGTTGCGGGCATGCCCGGCGCTGTGGATCAGACGATCTACAAAGCCGGGTCTTGCGGAGCCTAGATTTGGGATCTTCAGAATGGTCTTTGCCGCTTCGGAGAAGGAGACCCCACTGGTTTCGGAGAATTGGTGGAGCGCAGCCAGTGCCTTGACTTTGGGCATCTGATAAAAAGCTTGAAGGGCATAATAGGTTTCCGCCAATACAAGGTCCTCCACGTAGATGCGATGCCCCGCGTTCCGTGCTTCTTCCAAGAATGTCAGGGCGCTGTTGAACTGATGCTCGGGTTGGCCTGTAAGTAGGCGGATGACGACCGAGGTATCCAAGCTGTAGCTCACCACGCTCATTCGATGTCCCGCTGGGCTCCGTAACGCGCGGGATCCTCCGCCAAAAGCGCGCGATGCGCCGATTGGCGCACGGCATTCAGGTCATGGTCCCTTTTGCCTTCGACAAACGGTCGCGTAATGGAGAGCCACGGCGCCTTTTGGATATCGGGCGGAGTAAGCGGTTCCTGCATCTTCTTTTCAGGAGGTGCAGACCCTTCCAGCCACCCCTGGAATAGCTGTATGGCAATGGTGCGGATGGGCTTCCCTTCCATGGCGCTTTTGGCTTTGACGCGCCGGTATAGGTCAGAAGGAATATCAAAAGTGGCTTTCATGTAATACAGGATACTGTATAAATGGCTTGCGTCAAGGCGTGGGATTTCAAATGCGTCTCGAATAGGAGTGAAAATAGTGGCTTTCGGACAGTGTCGCTCCGCGCCGCTTTGGGTCAGAGCAGGTTAGTTCCTGCTGATCTGCCGCATCTGCGCCGCCAGACGTTCGCGCCCCGGAAAACGCGTGCGGCCGTCCAGCACGGCTTGACCGAATGCGCGGGCTTCCGATGGATAGCCCGCCGCTTCCAGGCTGCTCATGATGCCATCGGCATGCAGATGCAAAAACCATCCATAGGGCGGGCCATCGCCCAAAAGAAACATAGCCCCTTCTTCAGGCCTTCCCAGCGTAGCCATCAGGTAAGCGGGCAGGACTCGCGATTCAAGATGGTGTTGCATGTGCTCCGCGTCAGCGACCAGTACGTCAAGCGCCTCCTCTTTCAGGTCGGCGAACATCAATGTCGTCCCATACAGTTGCGATGTAAACAGGTCGTGCGGATCGCGGGCGATATTGCGTTCGTACCACGCGCGATATCGCTCGATGTCGGTCGCGTCCTTATCGGAAAGGGCGGTTTCTTTCATCTGCTCGAGCGCGCGCAGATGATGTTCGTTGTCCAGTTGGCCCGTGAACGGCGGGTTCCGCCGGCGCTGTTGCATCAGCGAGGCCTGAGATCGGAAGAGC
>SKZA01000139.1 GCA_007127595.1 Kiritimatiellia bacterium | reverse complement strand
CGAATCTTCCCGTCCACGCATTCCGCGCCGATTTCTCCCCACGTGGTGTGAATCGTCACGCTCATCGAATGAGCACAGTAACGATGATGTACCCGACCACAATAACCAGCACGACCATGAAGATGGCTTTATTGCGCTGAATGGATCGTTCCTGGCGCCCGGGCATGGGGGACTTGAATCCGCCGGCCGAGAAATAGTTGCCGAATCGTTCGTCTCCATAGACGGGCTTCTTCTTTTCGGCCATCAACGGAGAACCCAGCGCCGGTTTTTCCTCCGCCTCCTCGCTCTTGGCCGGATCGTTGTCCTTACTCCATGCAAACAGCTCGCCGGCCTCCGCTTCCTGAGTGCGGGACGCCCCCTCCGGCGGCGCATCGGCCAGCAGCTTTTCACGCATGGGCACGCGTGTTGCAGAAGCGGGCGGCGGCAAATCGCCTTTCTTCAGCGCCCGCGACAGCGATTTGATTTCCTGCTGTACGCGCCGCTTTTCGCGCTCGATTTCCTTTAACTTCCGTTCAAAGGCGGATTCTTTCTTCGCATCGCGTTTCAACATGGCCATTCATCCCGGACATATGTCCCGAAACACCGACTTCTTCAACGGGCAGTTAGAGCATCCCCATGCTGTGCATGTAATACATGATCCAGAGAATCACGAGCGTCAGGATCACCGGGAGACTGACCGCAAACCCAACCTTCAACCAATAGGCGAAACTGCGATCCACGGCGTCCCCGCGCGACTCCTCGTACATGATCGGATGATGCGTCGCGGCGACCTTCTTTTCCTCGGCGCCCAGGGCCTCAATCTTTGCGAGCGCCTTGTTATACTCAATGCGGACATCTTCAATCTTCGCGAGCGCTTTGCCCAATTCCTCCCGGAACTGATCTTCCGCCCACGTTTCCTCGTCAATACTGTCAACTTCCGCCAGCCAGGTCCGACAGCGTTTCCGGGTCGTCGTAACCAGTTCCAACAACTTTTCGGCGTTTAGTTCGTCCTTCTCCAACGAGATCAAACTGTGATTCAGGTGTTCGAGTATTTCGCGTTTTGCCCGCTCATATTCGGCCTGGCGGCGGCGCAAGTCTTCCAAGACATGCTTCTCCTTCTCGAGATTCTCCTGACGCTGTCGCAAGCGTTCCAGTTCCTGGGCCGCGTGGGCCATGCTCTCCTCGACCTGCTCCTTTTGTCGCGCCATCCGCGTTAGATTGAAGTCCGACACGCCGCGCGCCGGCGCTTCGGTCGAACCGGGCTCGACTTCCGTTTCGCTCTTTGATTTGCGCGCTGCGCCGCGTTGCTTCACGAGGTCATCGTCAAAAAAGTCCGTTTTGGCCATAACCAGCTCCTTTATCCGTTACGGTGAGGGGATCTTCAGCGTCTGTCCTTCGCGTATACTCTCGGGACTGGACAGAATATCGCGATTCGCATCGTAAATCTTATGCCATTTACGGCTATCATTGTAGACGATGGCGGCGATGCGTGAAAGCGTATCGCCGCGTTGCACGCGGTATGTGGTCGCGTCTGCCGGATCGGGCGCCGGTTGTGGGCGTACGGAGGCTGCAGGACGGGCCGCGGGTTCCTGGCGTGGAGGCGCGGCGTTGGCGCGCGGCGCATCGCCCGGCCGGGCCGCAGCCGTGCGCGTATCCCCTTCGCGCAAGCGGCGGGCCAAATCATCCACCTGATACTTCAGTCGTTCATTCTCGCGTTCGAGCATCGCAATTCGTTCGATGGCGCCGGGCGGTGGATTCGGCAATGACGCCAGATACGATACATGCGCCATCCGAATGAGTTCTTTCACCAACTCGTTCTTCTGCGCGCGCGGCCGCAATTCCAGATAACGTTGATAGTGATAAATGGCCCGGAGATAATCCTGTTTCTGCTCGTCAAACTCGACGGCGAGTTTCAGGTGCGCCAGCGCCAGACCCGGCTTGCGATCAAGCGCTTTTTGATATAATTCGATCGCCCCATCGATGTCCCCCGCCCTCTTGCGCGCGTCTCCGCGAATGATCAGCGGGTCGCGTTCATCGCGTCGATCCAGCCGTTCGGAACTACCGCCACAGCCCGTCATCAGGACGCTCAAGCCCGTAATCAAAAGAATATGGAAGAGGTTTCGCATGGTATCAATCTGCATCGTCTTTCCGTAGCACGAGACCGGCCGTTCGTCAATCGTTTGTCCCCCGGTCGGATCAATTGACACCGCGCATGATCACAGCTACGCTTCCGCGCATGATCACCCAATCATCACAGCACATTTTGGTGACCGGCGGCGCCGGCTATATCGGCTCCATACTCGTTCCGCAATTGCTTCGGATCGGCCATACGGTCACCGTCCTGGACAACTTCAGTTTCGCGCCATCCGGCCTGCTCGATTGCTGCCATGACGAGAAACTCCGCATCGTTCGCGGCGACGTCCGCGATGAACGCTTGGTCAAGGAACTCGTCGGCAAGGCCGACGCCGTCATTCCCCTCGCCTGCCTGGTCGGCGCGCCGCTCTGCGCGCAGCGCCCGGTCGAGGCCCGAACGATCAATTATGACGCGGTCAAAATGATCATCGACCTGACGTCCAAGGACCAAAAACTGCTCTTCCCCACCACCAACAGCGGCTACGGGATAGGCGACGAGACGGCCTATTGCACGGAGGACACGCCCCTGAAACCGATATCCCTCTACGGACGGTTGAAAGCGGATATCGAAACAGTCCTGCTTGATTCAGGGCGCGCCATCACCTTCCGGCTGGCCACCGCATTCGGGATCAGCCCTCGCATGCGGCTCGATCTGCTGGTCAATGACTTCACATACCGCGCCGTGGTCGACCGGTTCATTGTGCTCTTCGAGGCGCATTTCAAGCGCAACTACATACATGTCCGGGACATCGCAAAGGCCTTCGCGCACGGCTTGGACCGGTTCGAGTCGATGAAGGGCGAAGCGTACAATGTGGGATTGAGCGACGCCAACCTGTCGAAACGGGAATTATGCGAAGAAATCAAAAAGCAGGTTCCCGAATTTCACATCGTGGAATCCGAAATCGGGCAGGATCCGGACAAGCGCAACTACATCGTCAGCAATGACAAGATCGAAGCCACGGGTTTCCAACCGGACGTATCGCTGCAAAAGGGCATCGCCGAACTCATTCGCGGCTACCAGGTGATTCGGCGCAACCAATACGCGAACGTATAACCCCCATGATCATTTCTCGCACTCCACTGCGCTTAAGCTTCTTCGGCGGCGGCACCGACTATCCCGCCTGGTTCCTGCGTCACGGCGGCGCGGTGCTGGGTTCGGCCATCGACAAATACTCGTTTATTACGGCCAATCGCTTCCCCGGCAAATTGTTCGACTATTCCCTGCGCGTGTCGTACCGCAAAGTCGAACTCGTGAAGGATATCCAGGACATCGAACACCGTGTCTATCGCGAATGCCTGAAATACTGCGGGCTGGAGCGCGACATCGAACTCCATAACATCGCCGACTTGCCCGCATTCACCGGTCTCGGCTCCTCCTCCAGCTTCACGGTCGGACTGCTGAAGGTCTTGTACGCCTTCAAAGGCGAACCCATCAGCTCACAGGAACTCGGCTATCGCGCGATTGAAATGGAACATCGGATCCTGAAGGAACACGTCGGTTGTCAGGACCAAATGCTCGCTGCGGTCGGCGGACTGAACGTGATCGAGTTTCGCGCACTGGACGATATTCGCGTCACGCCCGTGGAATTGCCCGCCGCGCGCCTGCAGGAACTCGAAGCGCATCTACTGCTGCTGTTCACCAAGATCACGCGCCGGGCTCAGGACGCGGCGGCCGACCAAATCGAGCGCACGGACCGGAACACGGACGCGCTGCACCGCATCCGCGCGCTGGTGGATCAAGGGGTGGAGATATTGACTGGATCAGCCGACATGCTTGCGTTCGGCCGCCTGCTTCACGCCTCGTGGCAACTGAAACACCAGCTATCCGAAAAGATCGCCCCGCCCGTCATCCACGAACTGTATCAGCGCGGCCTCGATCAGGGCGCCGTCGGAGGCAAACTGCTCGGCGCAGGCGGCGGCGGGTTCATCCTGTTCTTCGTCCCGCCGGAACGGCACGCAGACATCCGCCGCGCATTTCCCGATCACGAGATCATTGACGTTTCATTGTGCGCGCCCGGCGCCTCCATTATCTTTGAATCATGATCTGCCGTATTTGCGATTCCAACCGGCTCGAACCGGCGATTGATCTGGGCAATCAACCCTGGGCCAACCACTTCCTTAAGCCGGAAGCGGTCGGGACCGAACCGGTCTACCCCTTGCGCGTCGTCTATTGCGCCGACTGCCACGGCGCGCAACTCGACTATACCGTTCCGCAAAAGGTGATGTTCTCCGACCACACCTATCTGTCCGGCACCACACAAACGCTCAAACGCCATTTCGAAGATACTGCACGCACCATGGACGGCCTCTTCTTCGCCGATGCGCGCCGCAAAAGCATGCTCGATATCGGCTCCAACGACGGCACCCAACTGTTGGTCTACAAGGCGCTGGGCTACGATGTGCTGGGCGTCGAAAGCAGCGCGAACATCGCGCAGATCGCCAATGAGCGCGGGGCGCCCACTCTCGCTGAATTCTATAACGAGGCGTGTGCGAAAAAGATCGGGCGCACGTTCCAGATCATCAATGCATCCGGCGTGTTCTTTCATCTCGAAGAATTGCATTCGGTGACCGAAGGCATTCGGGAGAACCTCGCCGACGACGGCGTCTTTGTGGTCCAGTTCCTGTACATGAAAAGCATCATGGAAAACGGAGCGTTCGACCAGATCTACCATGAGCATCTGCTCTACTACACATTGGAAACCGTCACACACCTGCTGAACCGGCACGAACTGGATTCCTTCGACGCGTATTGGTCACCGGTACATGGCGGCTCCATCATCCTCATGGCCACACATCAGGGACGCCGCGAACGGACCGGGCGTTTGAAGGAACTCATGGCATTGGAAGACAAGGCGGGCGTGAATCGGCTCGACGCCTATCACGCGTTCGCGGAACGTATCCGCGCGCTAAAGACGGACAACCTCGACGTGCTCGACCGCGCGCACAACGAGGGCAAGACCATGTTCGGACTCGGCGCGCCCGTGAAGGGCAACACCCTGCTGAACTACATGGGTATCGGCACGGAGTACCTGCCCTACCTGGTGGAAAAGAATCCGCTGCGACGGGGTCTGGTGTCGCCCGGCATGCACATCCCGATCATTCTGGAAGAGGACGTGACACGGCCGCCAGACTTGTATTTCGTTCTCGCATGGAACTTCAAAAACGAGATCCTTAAAAACTATCGAGACCTGATCGATCAGGGTGTCGTATTTCATTTTCCCATCAATCCGAAGGCCACCAACGACTAACGAGACCGCTATGAAGATACTGGTTACCGGTGCCACCGGCTTTCTCGGCACCCACCTCTGTAAACAGCTCGAAGCGGACGGACACGCGCTCGTCAAACTCGGCTCGCGTGACGCCGACTTGACCCGTGCGGACAGTCTCACGCCGTTCAACGGCGAGAAGTACGACCTGATCTACCATCTCGCGGCTTGGACGCAAGCGGGCGATTTCTGCCTTTATCACGCGGGCGAACAATGGCTGATCAATCAGTTGATCAACACGCACGTCGTGCAATGGTGGCATGCGCAACAGCCGCAAGCCAAGATGATCGCCATGGGCAGCAGTTGCTGCTACCCCGACCACCTCGAGCGCCGCGAGGAAAACTTCCTGCGCGATACACCGACCGAAACCCTGCTCACCTACGGCATGACCAAACGCATGCTCTACACCGGCCTCGAAGCCATGCGCATGCAATACGGCCACCGCTATCTGCTGCTGATCCCGTCCACCCTGTATGGACCCGACTACCATCTCGACGGACGTCAGATGCATTTCATCTTCGACCTCGTCCGGAAGATCGTCGATGCGCGCTATGGCGGCCCCGAAGTCGCGCTCTGGGGCGATGGATCGCAAACGCGCGAACTCATTCACGTCACGGACTTCGTCAACGCCATGATCTATCTGGCCGACCGCGTGGACAACCAGATCGTGAACCTCGGCAGCCAGGAAAACTATTCCATCCGCTGGTACGCCGAAACCATTTGCGACCTCGTCGGGTACGATCCCGCCCTGATTCGCTACGACACCACCCGCTATGTGGGCACAAAGGACAAGTTCCTCGTGCTCGACAAACTCAAGAAGCTCATGCCCACATTCCGGGTCACCGACGTACGTGAAGGACTTGAAGACGTCATTACGTGGTATAAGCATGCGCGCGGATATAAGGATTAGGAAATGGCGGACACGCGAAAACGCGTCCCGCCAAAACGCATGACAACGTGATTGGAGGGTCACGCTTCCGCGTGACCCAGGACGCGCGGAAGCGCGTCCCTCCATCTGAATGGCTGCTAAGAAACACCGTATGGATCACATACACTGATATGAAAAGATGATCATCGCGACCACACCGCTCTCGTTGAAATTGATTGGCGGCGGGGACTCGGCGCTGGGCGTCACCATCCACGCCCATTACCGCATCGTCATTCACCGCCCCGCCGCACCGTTTCGCGACCGGTTCATCCTTCGCCATCGGGAAACGGAATACGTACGCGCAATATCGGACGTGCAACACCCGCTGATCCGCAACACACTCCAATACCTCCGTGTCCGGGACGGTCTCGACCTTACCGTCATAAGCGATCTGCCCGGCCGGGAATGCCCGCCCGCTCTCACCGTGGCGCTGCTCCACGCCCTGCACGCCTTTCGCGAAGACGAAGTCAACGCCGAAGAGCTCGCGCGCGAAACCCTGATCGTTCTGGCAGAAAACAGCGAGCAGCCGGTCGCCCCGTTCGCCGCGTATGCGTCCGCCTACGGCGGGGTACGCCGTGTGGATATGAACGGCTGGAACCATTACAACGCCGCCACTGTCCGCGTCGCCCCGGAACGCCTCGCGGCTCTACAGGATCGCCTGCTCGCCTTTCTTTGCGACGAACCGTCGCCCACGACTACGGACAACCGCTCCGCACACGACGCGCAGGTTCTCCTTGAGGGCGACGAAGACCTCGACCGGTTTGGACAACTCATGCACGACCCGAACCTGCGCGAACCGCGCTACGAGGCGGCCCTCCAAGCCGGTGCGCTCGGCGGTACGTTCACCAATGACGCCGGGCCGGGTTTCCTTGTACTCTACGCGCCGCCCGACGCACACAACGCCGTCCGCGGCGCGCTGGACGGCTTAACCGAACTGCCCCTGCGTTTCTGTCCGGAAGGCAGCCGTACCCTCCTGCTCGACGCATCATGAACGCCGCTCGCAAACCGCGCATCGCCTTATGGTTCCGGTACGGTCCGGCCGAACACGCCGACCTCTTTCCCGCTATCCCCGACATCGTCGAACACCTCGCGCAACATGCCGAAGTCCATTACTACGGGTTCCAAAGCGAGCGACCCGTTCCCGACCGCATCGCCGCACACGCCGTCATCCATCGTCTTCCGTTCCGCGTCGATCGCGGCAGCGACAAGGACAAAATGCGAAAGACCCTGTTATGGTACGCCCTGATCCCCTTCATCGCCCTGCGCTGCCGCTTCAACGGGACCAACGCCGTATTCATCGACGAATCGCTCCCGCTCATGCCGCTCCTCGCGCGCATCTTCTACGGTCGCAACGTAGCATGCGCCGTCGCCGACTTCTTTCTCGCGATCTATGCGGACCGCTCGTGGTTGATTCGGCGCTGTGCCCGATGGATACAGGCGTGTGACCGGTTTGCGTGGCGACGCGTGCCCTGCATCTTTACACGCACACGCACCGCACAAGACTGGCTGGTCGAACAGGGCGTCCGCCGAGAATACGTGCACCCGGTCTACGATCCCTGCGACTTCGATATCTATCATCCTACTGAGAGCGCGGCGGCGCGCGCGCCATTCGATCTGTCTTCCGACGCGATTGTTCTGGTGCATCACGGCATCCTG
>SKZA01000096.1 GCA_007127595.1 Kiritimatiellia bacterium | reverse complement strand
GGACGCAAGGTCGCCACCGCTATTCTCGCCGCCTCATCTGCTGATACAGAACAACTTATGAAAATGGCCGCATGAAAAACGTGCACAAAAAACAAGAAAATGACGGATTGTAGTACGGATGATGTCCTGCTCTTTGTTCCTCCCAGTGTGAGGAGAACGAAAAGAGGACAAAGAAGCAGGAATACATCCCCTCCTCGAAGGGGACCAAGGGGTGGGTGAAGAGCGTACACAGAAAACAAGAATCTGACGGATGATGGCGCGGAGACGGTGCGAATTTCAACCATGTACCATATTGGCATGTCGAGCGTTCGATTTCGCTCAGGGCAGGCAAGCTCCCAAAGAACTGTCGGTGGCTGGCGGAGATGGAGATGTCTCGACTTCGCTTCGCTACGCTCGACATGACAACATCTTATATCGATCCAGTTCTTGCTCACGAGCCAATCGGCGCCGCGCCGATAAAGGTCATCGACATGACCCGGACTCCTTACGCGATCAGATCCAGAAACGTGCGGATGGTCATGATCGGAATCCCGGACACCTGCTTCAGCGCCAACAAGTCCGCGTCGCCTGAAACGAGCGCCCGCGCCTTGCCGGCAACGGCCAGACGAAGAAACATGCGGTCGTGCGGGTCTCGACAACGGGGTATATGCGGCATGCGCCGGGGTACGGTCACGGTTTCGCAATGGGGAATGTAATCGGACAGCAACGTTTCCTGTTCTTCCACCGTCAGCCTGAATTTCGGATACGCCAACACGCGCAGCAATTCCTGGGCGGTATCATGGGAAATCAACGGAATACATCGCCGCTCCCGCCAAACCAGACGCAGACGCGCCGAATGGCCGCCGGGAAACAGCAGCGCCGAAAGGACCACATTCGTGTCCATCACCGCCCGCATGCGACTAGGCCTTCTTTCTCGCCCACGCCAGCGCCTTCTTCACATCAGATTCCGCAATACCCAGTTCGGCGAGTTTTGACCGCACGGCATCCGCACGCTGCAAGGTTAACGGCTCAAGGATCAGGCGACCGCCCTCGGCTTTGACATCGAAGTAATGAGTGGCCGGCAGTTCCCGCAACACGGCTTTCGGCAGGGTCAACTGATTCTTGCTGGTCAACTTCGCGATCATAGGACTCCCTTAATATCTTACGACCTTACTTCCTTACCATCCGCGCGTCAAGCCGCCGGACAGTGAATCGGAGAGCAATGATTCAATCGCCAAGTCGAAGGGGAAGCGCTTCAATGAAAGCGAAGGGTTTCTTCCGTTATGGAAAGATGTTCCGTGCCGCCGTAGATCTGTCGCCAGTTGCCCGGCGCGCCGGTCCAGCCGGTCAGCCCGCACATCTGAAAACTGACGCCTTCGACATCGCCGGTTAGTCCGCGCGCCATGCCACCGACCGACGCGCCGTGTCCAACCCACAGCGTACAGCGCCATCCGTCCTCCAACAGGCCCGCAACCGTTTGCCGGCAACGCGCATCCAACTCGCCGTCTTCTTCCGATTCGGGGAATGCGGGCATCACACGCGAGCGATACGACGTATCGATGTGGGGAAATCGCTTCTTCAGCACATCGGGCGAAATAAAATCGGGCGCGCGCGGAAACCATTCCGCCTTCTGAACCTCGCCGAGTCCGTGCTCGATGAAGACAGGCGCGTTGCAATGGGCGGCAATGATGGCGGACGTTTCCACCGTGCGCAAAAACGGGGATGTATAGATACGGTCCAGGCCCTTGTCCTTGAGGAAGCGGCCGGTTTCGCCGGCCTGTGTTCTTCCGTTGTCCGATAACGGCGGATCGTGCGGCCTATCGGCGGTCTCACACCAGCCTTCCTGCTCAAAGTCCTGCCGCATGCCGTGCCGCGCGAGCCATATCGTTCGCTGATCATTTGTCGATGCCATATATGCTCCGCCGTGTTGCCTCTGCGTACCCATACTTCCTCTTGCAAAACCTCTGATCTCGACTAGACTAGCTGTCTCTTTCGGGGGGGCGAGGTTTTCACACATCCATTAAATCTATGAGCACCATATCACACATCGGATTGTTCCAGTCGCGACATATCGGGCCGAGCCCCGACGACCAAATCGAGATGCTACGCGCACTGGGACTGAAATCGCTGGATGAACTGATCGACGAGACGGTTCCCGCCCCCATCCGCATCGACGAGCCTTTGAATCTGCCGGAAGCGGAAACGGAACACGCCTATTTGACCAACCTGGAAAAGGTGGCCGCACGGAATCGCGTCTTCAAGACCTATATCGGCATGGGCTATTACAACTGTTTCACCCCGCCCGTCATCCAACGCAATGTGTTCGAAAACCCGTCCTGGTACACGCCGTACACGCCGTATCAGGCGGAGATTTCTCAGGGCCGCCTCGAATCGCTGATGAATTTTCAGACGATGATCATGGAACTGACGGGCATGGAAATCGCGAACGCGTCTTTGCTCGATGAAGCGACGGCGGCGGCGGAAGCGATGACGTTACTGCACCGCATGCGCAAACGACGCAGCAAGAACGATCCGGGCGCCACCCGCTTTCTGGTCAGCGCCCGCTGCTTCCCGCAGGTGTTGGAACTCTTGAAGACACGCGCAGAGCCCTTGGGCATCGAACTGGAGATCGGCGACGTGGAAACGATGGACTTTACGCCCGAGGTATTCGGCGCGTTGGTCCAGTATCCGGACGATCGCGGAGCCTTGCGTGATTGGAGCGCGTTCATCGCGCGTGCGCACGAAGTCGGCGCGCAGGTGGCGGTCGGCGCCGATCTCATGGCGCTGATACTGGCGTCTCCGCCGGGCGAAATGGGCGCGGATATCGTGTACGGCAGTGCGCAGCGATTCGGCGTCCCGCTTGGGTACGGCGGACCACACGCGGCCTTCTTCGCGGCGCGCGACACGTTCAAGCGCGAAGTGCCGGGCCGCATTGTGGGCGTATCCGTGGACAAACATGGCGCGCCGGCATATCGCCTGGCGTTACAAGCGCGCGAGCAACATATCCGCCGTGACAAGGCGACGTCCAACATCTGCACAGCGCAGGCGCTTTTGGCGAACATGGCGGCGATGTACGGCATCTATCACGGGCCGGAAGGCTTGAAAGACATCGCACGCCGCATACACGGGCAGACCGTCAAGCTCCACGCGGGCCTGCGCGCGTTGGGGTACGAGCCGTCCGAGGAAGCCTTCTTCGATACCTTGCACATCCCCGCCGGGCCTACCGACGCGATTCGCACGGCGGCCCTGAAGGCGGAGATCAATCTCCGCTACTTTGCGGACGGCGCCGTGGGCGTCTCGCTGGACGAGACGACGACGGACGCCGATCTCGCGACGCTGCTCGATGTCTTTGCCGAAGCCGCAGGCGGGAACGCGCCGGACACGCTCGACGTTCCGGAGAATGCATCGGCAATCCCCGAGTCGTTGCGCCGGCAATCCGATTTCATGACGCATCCCGTCTTTCGCACGCATCATTCGGAAACGGATATGATGCGGTATATCAAGCGCCTAGAACGCAAGGATATCGGTCTCGACACCTCGATGATTCCGCTCGGATCCTGCACGATGAAACTCAACGCGGCCGCCGAGATGATGCCGGTGTCCTGGCCGGCGTTCAGTCGTCTGCACCCGTTCATCCCGTTGGACCAGGCGCAGGGCTATCGTCAGATCATCGGAGAGCTGGAACAATATATACGGGCCATGACGGGACTGGACGCCGTGTCCCTGCAACCGAATTCCGGCGCGCAGGGCGAATACGCCGGATTGCTCGCGATCCGCGCGTATCATCGGGATCGCGGCGAACCGCATCGGCACGTGGCGCTGATTCCGTCGTCTGCGCACGGGACGAATCCGGCCTCGGCGATCATGGCGGGCATGAAGGTGGTCGTGGTGGCGTGTGACGACGATGGCTACATCGTGCTCGACGACTTGCGTAGGAAAGCCGAATTGCACAAGGACACATTGGCGACGTTGATGGTTACTTATCCGTCCACGTTCGGCGTGTTTGAGGAACAGATTCGGGAAATCTGCGACATCGTGCATGAGTTCGGCGGACAGGTGTATATGGACGGCGCGAACATGAACGCGCAGGTCGGCATTACGTCGCTGGCGCTGATCGGCGTGGATGTATGCCATTTGAATCTGCACAAGACGTTTGCCATCCCGCATGGCGGCGGCGGACCCGGCGTGGGGCCGATTGCCGTGGCCGGTCATCTGGCCCCGTATCTGCCGCGACATCCCGTGGTGGACATGGGCATGGAACGCGGGATCGGTGCAGTGGCCGCGGCGCCGTGGGGTAGCGCGAGTATCTTGCTTATTTCCTATGCGTATGTGCGCATGCTTGGCGGGCGGGGCGCGACCGAGGCTTCGCGTGTGTCAATCCTGAGCGCGAACTACATCAAGCAACGGCTCGAGGAACATTATGACGTGCATTACACGGGCCGCCGTAACCGGGTCGCTCACGAGCTGATCTTCGATGTGCGACCGTACAAGGACGCGGCGGGCGTGACGGAAGCGGATGTCGCCAAGCGCCTCATGGATTACGGGTTTCATGCCCCGACCGTGTCATGGCCCGTACCGGGCACAATGATGATCGAGCCGACGGAAAGCGAACCGAAAGCGGAACTGGACCGTTTCTGCGACGCGATGATCGCGATTCGCGGCGAGATTCAGGCAATCATCAACGGGGAAGCCGATCGCGAAGACAACGTGTTGCGCAACGCGCCGCACACGGCCGAGGAAATCGCGTCGGACGACTGGTCCCACCCGTACACGCGCGAGCAGGCGGCGTATCCGTTGCCTTTTGTGCGTGCCAACAAGTTCTGGCCGGCGGTCGGTCGTATCGACAATACATATGGCGATCGCAATCTGGTCTGCGCCTGCCCGCCGTTGTCGGCGTATGCGTGAGATCGACACACTTACTCGATCTACTTAAACGGTTTCCGGGCGGGTTGTTTTTTAAAAGCGGGTCGGGTATCCGCTTTTTCGAACAAACATGCACCCATTTTAGGCCCGCATTTTTCACCAAGACGCCCCACGACCCCGCGTCGGCGCGGGGTCGTGGGAGTCGAACGTTGAGCCTCCAACAACGTAAAGCAAAAAAAGGGAGCCCCTTTTGAGCCAGAAGAGGAAATGTTCCTGTGCTTGCTCCGCGCGGGCTCATTTCTCGCTCGTTGTGCAGCGTGTCAGAATCAGCCTTGCGTTCCCACGACGCAAGGTCGTGGGGGCGCACAAGATACGACAAGGGCACCCCTACACGGTGAGAAATTTGAACCCAGGTGCGAAGATCATTCATCGGCCGGAACATGATCTCATGCCCCACCCGCCGCCGCCCGGGGTGCGGATGGAAAGCACGTCATCGGCTTTCAATTCCAATTCCGACTTGGCGCCGAGAGGCAGTTTCTTTTCCTTGCGCACCAGCAAGTTCTGGCCGGGCTTGCCCGCCTGCCCGCCCTGTAGTCCATAAGGCGCATGGTCGCGTCGCTCGGTGAGCAGCGCCCCGTGCGCGTCGGATAACAATCGGATATCGCGTCGTATGCCATGACCGCCGCGGTTCTTCCCCTTCCCTCCCGTACCGTTGGCGATCTCGTATCGCTCCACACGAAGCGGATAGGCGTATTCCAGCGCCTCAACGGGCGTGTTCATCGTGTTCGTCATATGGACCTGAACAGCGTCCACACCATCACAAGACGGACGCCCGCCCATGCCGCCGCCGATCGTTTCATAGTACGCGAACGCGCGGCCCGAGCGCTTATCCATGCCGCCCAACGTGAGGTTATTCATGGTCCCCTGCGAAGCGGCGGGGATCACATCCGGCAACGCCTTCGCCAACGCGCCGAACACGACATCCACAATACGTTGCGATGTCTCCACGTTGCCGCCCGCCACGGCGTGCGGCGGCCGGGCGTTGACCACGCATCCCTCGGGCGCAAGGACCTCGATCGGCCTGAAACAACCCGCGTTCAACGGGGGTTCGATGCGGGCCCCTTCATGTAAGGATGACGGTGTGACCAGCAAACACAGGAAACAATAATAGACCGCCGATTGCGTAATGGCGGCGACCGCATTCAACGAGCCCGCGCAGGCCGGGTCGGTGCCTGCAAAATCGACGCGGACGCCTCCGCCGCGAACGCGAAGGGCAACGCGAATGCGAATGGGTTTATCGCTCACCCCATCGCCGTCCAGGACGTCCTCATAATCGTACAGGCCCGCCGGTATCCTCCGTATAAGGGCGGTCATCAACTGCTCCCCATAATCCAGGAGATCCCCCATTTGCGCGGCCAGACGCGCCTCGCCATAGGTGCCTTGCGCTTCCTTCATGCGACGGGCGCCGGTATCGTGCGCCGCGAGCTGTGCGCGCAAATCACCGATCCGCTCGTCCGGCGTGCGAACGTTCGCACGGATGATTTCCAATACCGCGCGATTCATTTTGCCCCGCTCAACCAACTTCAGCGGCGGCAGGCGCAAGCCTTCCTGATAAATTTCGCGCGAGAGCGGCAACGAACCCGGCGTCATCCCGCCGATATCCGCGTGATGCGCCCGCGTAGCGAGGAACGCAAAAGGGCGACGTCCCTTGCGCGCCGGCACGGGCGTGATCAGCGTGAGATCGGGTAAATGCGTGCCGCCCGCGTACGGATCGTTCAGCAAGACCACATCGCCTTCATGCCACGTATCAAACGCGGCGATCGCCGCCTGCACGGACATCGGCATCGCG
Organism: Kiritimatiellia bacterium; assembly: GCA_007127595.1. GTDB lineage: Bacteria > Verrucomicrobiota > Kiritimatiellia > SLAD01 > SLAD01 > SKZA01. The sequence continues at coordinate 1,317 of SKZA01000096.1, read as the reverse complement.
CCCAGATGCACCGGAATATGCGCCGCCTGCGCGATCATCCGCCCTTCGCCGTCGAACACCGCGCACGAATAGTCGCGCCGCTCCTTAATGTTCGGCGAATGCGCGGTGCGTCCCAGCGTCGCCCCCATTTCCTCCGCAATCCGCGCGAACAGATTCGCAAAAAACGCGCGGTCGGAGGGATCGGATGGTTTTTGTTTTGGCTTCATGCGCTAAGGGCTTCTGTACTCCCGAATAATATCTTGAGTTACCCCGAGCAAAGTCGAAGGGTCTCGGGCATAAGCCGAGGACCGAGATCTCTCGACTTCGTCCCGATCCGCTCTGCGGTCGGGACTTCGCTCGAGATGACAGCTACTTTTCTTCATCCTGATCATCCTCTTTACGCGCCTTGTCTTTCCGCATGCACATGCCCCCAATCATCTACCCTTGCGGACCAGCCTTTTGGAATCCAGGTCGTCGCATACTCTTCCAGGACTAGCGCGGGCCCGTCAAACCGGTTGCCGGCGCGCAGGCTTGCGCGTTCATACATATCGAATCCGTTGCGCCGGCCGATACAGGCCGACTTCGCCGATGCGCCGTCTTTCTTGATCCGGTCGAGTCGCGGTTTCGGCATGGGCCCGATTGCGCGCACGCGCACCGTCACCCACTCCACGGGCTGGTCCGGCTCAGCGTGGCCGTAGCGCTTTCGATGCGCCTCGTGAAACGCGCTCAATGTCTTCCGCTCATCCGTCGAATAGGGAACCGTCAACTCATACGACTGGCCGACATATCGCGCATCCACCATGCGTTCCCATGTAATCTTGTTTCGCGCATATCCCTCGGATTTCAGATCCTTCGCCGCCTGCTTCTCCAGACGTGCAAATGCGGCGCAAAGCGAATCGCCCGGCCTTTTCATTACGGTCTGCGAATAGTCCTTCACCACGTCCATGGATAATGCGCCCCACGCCGAAAGTACGCCCGGATTACGCGGAATCATCACACGCGGGATGCGCAGGGCATCGGCCAGATCGCAGGCATGCAGGCCGCCCGCCCCGCCAAACGAAAAGAGCGTGAAGTCGCGCGGATCGAAACCGCGCTCGACGGAAATCACGCGAATCGCGCGTTCCATATTCGCGTTCACCACGCGCAGTACAGCACGGGCCGCGGTCGGCGTATCCACCCCCAGTTTGCGCGCCAGGGGTTTGAAGGCGCGCGCGGACGCGTCCCTGTCGAGCGTCTTTCGACCGCCCAGAAAATGGTCCGGCACAATTCGGCCAAGTAAAAGATTCGCGTCGGTCACGGCCGGTTGATCGCCCGCGCCGTAGCAGGCCGGGCCGGGAT
>SKZA01000153.1 GCA_007127595.1 Kiritimatiellia bacterium | reverse complement strand
CATTGCAACAGACGCAAAAACACGAGTTGGAGGAACTTATCAAGCGCCACGCGCCGCAGGCGGCGTATTATCGCGAAGACGGAACCGTCTTCCAGATTCCGGGCGAGGACGAAACGGCGCGGGAAGCGTTTATGGCGGATCTCCAACGCGTGCTGGATACCGTTCCGCATGCGGAAATAATCAATAACGGCGAATGGATCGCCGTGATTCATGAACAATTGGGCAAGGGCAACGTGTTGCGCGCTTGCCTGGATTGGTACGAGATCGAAGCCGGGACCGTGTTGGCCGTCGGTGATCATGGAAATGACGTGAGTATGCTGGACGGGTCGATTACGCCGCATGTGGCCTGTCCGGGGAATGCCTATCCGACGGTTGTTGAGGCCGTGCAACGCGCAGGCGGATATGTGGCGGAGATGCCGGGGCCGCACGGAACATTGGAAGCCTTTGAACACTTTTTCCGTCATGCCATCCCCTGGCCTGAGTGGAGCCGCGAGGAGTGTGGAAAAGATTGATATGAAGATTAAACCGTTTATTGCCCTTCGACCGCCCAGAGAAATGGCCGACCGTGTGGCCAGTCCGCCGTACGATGTGGTCGATACCGACGAGGCCCGCGAGATTGCCGATGGTAATCCGCTCTGTTTCCTGCGCATCGTGCGCTCTGAAATCGAGCGGCCGGACCTTGACGATCCGTATGATGACGCGGTCTATGCCCGTGCGCGAGAGAATCTCGAACGATTCAAGAAGGAAGGGTACTTGAAGCCCGCAAAAGAGCCGGCGCTTTACGTGTATCGGCTTGAACAGGGCGATCATGCACAAACAGGTGTGGTCACTGTGAGCCATATCGATGACTATGATGCCGGCCGCATCAAGCGGCATGAAAAGACGCGTAAACCGACCGAGGACGATCGCACACGCCACGTGGATACAGTCAATGCAAATACCGGCCCGGTCTTCTTGACGTACCGGGATCAACCGGCCATCGATCGCTTGGTCGCCGACGTTGTCAACGGGGAGCCGCTATACGACTTCACCGCCGCTGACGGCGTTCGTCATACTGTATGGGAGGTGACCGCCGCGGATGAGTGGGTCGCCGGCTTTGCGGAGGTCAAAGAGGCGTATGTCGCCGATGGGCATCATCGCGCCGCCAGCGCCGCGCGTGTCGCGCGCATGCGGCGGGAGGCCGATCCCGCGACGACGGGCCGGGAAGAATACAACTGGTTTCTGACGGTGTTCTTTCCCGCCGGACAGTTGCGTATTCTTCCGTACAACCGCTGTGTGAAGGACCTGAACGGCAAGGATGGAAGCGCCTTTCTCAAGGAGGTCCGCAATCGGTTCAGCGTCAAGAGCGCGGACCGCCCGACGCCGACGGAACCCGGCGGGACCTGTATGTTTCTGGACGGGAAATGGTATGAGATCAAATGGGAACGGGTTTCATCCGACGATCCGGTAGCCCGCCTGGATGTGAGTATTCTGCAAGAGAGCCTGTTGGAACCCGTGCTGGGCATTAACGACCCGCGGAACAATCCGCGCATCGAATTTGTCGGCGGCGTGCGCGGGACAAAGGAACTGGAGAAACGCGTCAACAGCGGTCGCGCCGCCGTGGCCTTCTCCATGTATCCCGTAACCGTGGACCAGTTAATGGCCGTGGCGGATGCCGGGCGCATCATGCCGCCGAAAAGCACGTGGTTTGAGCCAAAGCTGAAATCGGGTCTGCTGATTCATGAACTGACATGAACTCACTGAAGCTAGTTCGCTGCGATAAGCCGGATGATCCGTTGTGGTCTTTGAATACGGGCACCTGGGTCATCGGCCGCAAAGCGGGTTGCGATATACGCATTGATAATCCCGCCATCTCCCGGCGGCACGCGCAACTGGAGGTTTTGATCGACGGCGCGGTGCGCGTCAAGGATCTGAACAGCAAGAACGGCACGCGGATCAATAAAAAGCCGGTGCAAGCCGGGGGGACCCTCCTTCAGGCCGGTGATCGGCTGAACTTAGGCGATGTCTGTCTGGCGCTCGTTTCGGAGGACGTACCGGTGCCGTGTATTCCCGATTCCGAGATGACCGTCTCCGACAAGCCTTCTTCTTATGTATCGATCAATGCCTTGCCCTACGACAAGTTGCTGGAGGAATGGCGCGTCCGCGATGACGCCATGGGGAAGGCGTATCGGGCGCTGTTCGAGATGATCGGCATGCTGGTGGCGGAGCAGCCGCTGGACAACATGGTGGATGAAACGCTGGAACGCCTGCAGCAGACGGTTGAGGCGCATCGGTATGCGGTCTTCCTGGGTCAGGGCGATAAGGACTCGCTTAAACTATTTGCCCAGCGCAGTACGCATCAGGGGACGGATTCGCATTTTGAGATATCGCGCACCATTCTTAAGCAGGCCCTGAAAGAGCGGAAGGCGCTGAGCCTGTCGGACTTGCCGGCGGACCGCCGATTCGCGGGCCGGGATTCCGTCATGTTGATGGGGGTGCATTCAGCCATGGTCGTGCCCCTGATCGAACAAGACCGGGTGGTGGGGGTGTTATATGTGGATTCCAAATCGCCCGTACATCGCTATGACGAGAATGCATTGAGCATTGCGGTTGCATTCGGTCATTTGCTCGCCGCCAAGATCGTGCAGCACCAATTGTTCCAGGAACGACAGGAGAGGGAGGCGCTGGAATCCGAGCTGCGCGTGGCCTCCGATATTCAGCGGGGACTCATGCCCGATACGGTGCCGGATGTGCCGGGTTACGTCTTCCACGCCTATCAGGAACAAACGCGCATGGTCGGGGGCGACCTGTACGACGTGGCGGTGCGCCGGGACGGCCGGGCATACTTTCTTCAGGCGGACGTGGCCGGCAAGGGCGTGGGGGCGGCATTGATGGCCGCAAACATCCTGTCGGCCTTTCGCATACTGAATGATGCGGAAGTCTTTCCGGTTGAGCAGGCGGTTGAGCGCGTATCCCGACATATGTTTGCCTCCACGCCCGACGTGCAATTTGCAACGGTGTTTCTTGCGTTACTCGATCCGTCACGTCACCGCGTGGAGTATGTCAATGCGGGGCACCATCCCCCGATGTTGGTGCATCGGGATGGGACGTTGGAGTACCTCTCTTCCGGCCATCTGCCTGTCGGCGTGCTGGAGGATTATCACTGGCGGGCGAAATCCGTTCCGTTGGCCCGTGGCGATCGCTTATTGATCTTCACCGACGGCGTGCCGGACGCCGAAAACGAGGAGCAGGCCCAGTATGGCATGAAGCGCCTGGAGGCCTATGCCCGCGCGCATGCGAGCCTGCCGCCGAAGGAATTCGTATCCGGTTTACTGGAGGACCTGGACCATTTCATGGGCGACGCCCCGCAAGCCGACGACCTGACACTGTTGTTGGTGGCGCGCGACGACGCCTGATTGAAGCTGGAGGCGCGGTGCCCTCACCGCGCCATGCCCCGCTGAGGGCAGCGGGGCTCCAAGGCGTGTGGTTTTTGCTGGAGGCGCGGTGCCCTCACCGCGCCATCTAGATCTTGATTATGCCTGCTAAACAACACCGACATCTTCCCCACCTCGCGCCGTTTGCCGCCGAACCGTTGGTCTTCTTCACCGTTGTTATTCGCGAGCGGCGCCCATTACTGGCGAATCCACATGCGCACGAGACGCTTCGCGACCTATGGAAACGCTCCGCGGAAATGAATGGCTGGTGGGTAGGGGACTACATTCTCATGCCCGACCACGTCCATTTCTTCGCTCGTGCCTCGCGCTCTGCGGATACCATGAAGGACTGGATCAAGATGTGGAAATCCGTTAGTTCACGTCGTATAGCCGCTGAACAGGGTATCAAGGGAACGATTTGGCAGAAGGATTATTTCGACCGATTTCTTCGGAGCGGAGAAAATTATTCGGAGAAATGGGCCTATGTGGAAAGGAATCCCGTTCGGGCCGGATTGGTGGCGCAGCCGGAAGAGTGGCCGTATCGCGGGAGGATACATCCATTGATGTATTGATGTGCTGTAGGCGCGGTGCCCTCACCGCGCCATGCCCCGCTGAGGGCAGCGGGGCTCCAGGGTGCGTGGTTCTTGCTGGAGGCGCGGTGCCCTCACCGCGCCATGCCAGCCCAATCTTCAATCACCCGTTCAATTCCCATCACCACGCGTGCGAAGCGATCATAATCAATCTGGTCCGGCGTGTCGCTAGCGCGATGGTAATGCGGATAACGGAAGAGGGCGGTGTCCGTAAACATGATCGCGGGCCAGCCCTGTCGCCAGAAGGACCAGTGATCCGACCAACCGACGCCTGGGATCCAGCCGGGGACCGCGGCGCCTTCACTCGGGAAATCTGTCGTTTCCCTGAACGTGGACACGGCGTCCCGGACTAAATGCCGCGATCGCACATTGCCGATGATACCGATGAAGTGGCCGGTGGATGGATAAAGAAGCCGGAAGAGGGGGGGGTACCGTTGCGAGCCGGGTTCATCCGAATAATAGCCGATTGTTTCCAGACTCATCATGGCCACGATGTTATCGCGGCGTTCGCGAAGCATGCGCGCATAGACGAGGCTGCCCATGTTGCCCGTTTGAAAGAAGGGCGGTTCTTCATTGGTCAAGGCGACAAAGCGGATGGTGCGATCGGGCTCGCGATCTGCAAACCGGCGGGCCAAGGCCAGTACGGCGGCGGTTCCCGTGGCATTGTCGTTCGCGCCGGGACTGCCCATGACCGAATCGTAATGGCCGCCCACAACGATGATTTCATCCGGCCGGGTGTGTCCGCGAAGTTCGGCAATGACGTTGTAGCATGTCGTGTCACGCACGTCATAGGCTTGCCGCTCCACTTCGTAACCGGCTTCCTGAAATTCCGCCTCGATATAGTCCGCGGCCAGGTCGAGCGTGCCCCGGCGGAAGACGTTGCGTTCGCCGATTTCGGCCGCAAGGACGTATACGTGTCGTTGTAGTTCGTCCCGCAAGGTTTCCTCTTCTGTGGTCAAGGGGTGAAACGCGCCGTCGTAACTTTCGCCCGGCATGCGAATCATGCTCCAATAGGACCACGTCATGAAAGTCGCCAGCAGGATCAGCCATATGAGCGAGCGTACACTCATGCCCTATACGTACAAGCTCGCACGCCGGTGTGCAAGGGCAAGAACCCATCTCAAAACCTGAAAACGGCTCCGCAGGAGCGTCGCCCTTGTATCTAGGAGTCGTGTTACACTTTCTGAGTGCTTGGGGAGTCCTGAGCAACCAGGACTCCTCCTCGGGGTCGTGACCCCGAGGAGGAGTGGCATCGGCGCGATCGTCGTCGCCCTCGGTACGGCATATGCCAGTCCGTTTGGAGCTAGATCAGTCGATGCTTTTCCATGGTCACTCGAACCGTTGCCTGAGCAGAGCCTGAAACTCGTGCTCGTATCACAAGGAGGAGTATAGCCATGAACGAACCGCGCGTCTATATGGGGGTGGATATTTCCAAGGATTCCTTGGACTTTTGGGGAAGTTCCGGCAGGCCCGGAACGTACGCAAACAATAAGAGCGGGTGCAGAGCCCTGGCCTGCCGTCTCAAGAAAATCGAACACGTTCAGGTGATCTGCGAAGCCACCGGAGGATACGAAAGGATGCTGGTCGACGCGCTGCAGTCCGCTGGCATTGATGTTTCGGTGGTCAATCCACGGCAGGTGCGTGATTTTGCGCGCGCTCAAGGCCGTTTGGCCAAGACCGACCGCCTAGACGCCCAAGTCTTGGCTGAATATGGCCAAGCCATGAAACCCAAGGCTACACCGCCGCGGTCCAAAGCCCATCGGCAGATCGAGGAGGTCATTCAGCGCAGACGCCAACTGGTCGATATGGCGCAGATGGAGCGTTGCCGTCTCCGGCAAACGGCAGATCCGGCTATGCGTAAAAGCATTAAAGGACTCGTGCGCATTCTGGAGGCCCAGATCAAGAGCGCAGAACGAAGGATGAACCAGTTGATGGAAGAGCTGCCCGCGTTGAAACAGGCCGTTACCCGTCTATGCCAAATCAAGGGCGTCGCCATGATTTCGGCGTTGTCCTTACTGGCGTTTATGCCTGAACTAGGAAGCCTTAATCGGGCCGAAGCCGGCGCGCTGGCCGGCGTGGCTCCGTTTAATCGAGACAGCGGAACATTCCGCGGTCGACGAATCATTTGGGGCGGACGGTCCGCAGTCAGGGCCACGCTCTATATGGTCGCCCTGGTCGCTTCACGACGGAACCCCATGTTTGCGGCGTTCTACCAGCAATTGCGCAAACGAGGGAAACAAGCCAAAGTCGCTCTCGTGGCCGTCATGAGAAAGATGATCGTATACATTAACGGCATCCTCAAAACCGAACTTCCGGCCTTCGCATGAAAAGACCGTTGCTCCAGGCGGCATGTTGGAGGTCTTGCCGAAATCTGGGCGACGCTCCGCCGAGCCGGGCCTTGTGACAGGTTCTAGCCCGCATTTCTCACCAAGACGCCCCACGACCTTGCGTCGTGGGAGTCGAACTTTGAGTTGTCGTCCTCTTCGACTAGCAAGGAGAGCCCGATTTGAGCAAGCACAGACTACGGTCCCTTCTTGCTCTACACGGGCTCACGCCTCGCGTCTCGTACAATCTGTATAGGCAGAAACTCGCGTACCCACGACGCAAGGTCGTGGGGGCGCACAGAATATGACAAAGGCATCTATAGGTGGCGAGAAATGCCGGCTAGAAATCCGCGGCGGTCCCGATCTTTGTATTCAGTGTCGCGTCCACCAAGGAACGTCCATCCTTCAGCACCGGCGCGCGACGCGGCTTCCATAATCGGCGACGCGCCACAGCCATCAGTCGATAGCCCCGCGTATAGAACACCAGCCAATCGAGTGCATTGGCGATGACGAAGAAGGGGTAGGCGATCGCCTGAATAGTGTATAGCCGACGACTCACGACGTCGGCTTCATCATCCCCCTCGCGATCCGCCGCATCCGAGCGTTCCGCATTCAGAAAGGCGCCGACGGCGAGACGCGACATGGTTTCCGTGCCCTCAATAAAGAACCGCGAGTAGGTTCGTGTTTCCTGCACATCAAAGCCATCCTTCAGCACGTCGAACAGCCCTCCCCCCGTATATCCGTCGCGCAAACGTTCGGCGGGCCGTTCCTCCACGCCGAACAGGCGACGGACCGGACGCCAGACTGTCCACCGCTTCAGGTGTTCCGTGTCCACATACAAAATGCCCGCCGTCTTCAGCACCCGGTGAACGTCCGCAATAAACGCATAATCGTCGTCCACCCATTCCAAGTGATCAAGGATGACGACACGATCAAACGCCCCGCTATCGTATGGTAATCGCGCGCGCTCGCCCGAAAACGTCCAATCCCCGCCCAGCGCCATCAGGCGGGCCCGCAGGGTGGCGGGCACCGTGCCTACGCACAACCCGGCACGCCCCTCCATGGACCCCACCGCCTCCACAATCATTCGCAATCGAACTTTAAGCAGATAGGACTTGCTGAACAGGGCCTGTTCCAGCTCCGACATGTTACGTTCCATACCAGACCTTCGCACTCCGATAAAATTGGTTTCCCGTGCGGCAAAAAGGGGTTATACCTTATTCAAAACGCCTGTTACAACACAAAGGATGGCAAGGGCGCTGTTTTAGGTGCGACACCTGAAGACCTTGCCCATTGGAGATCAATTCGCATGCCAAAAGATCAATCGGAAATCGTCGTCACACTGAATGATGGCAAAACGGTTCATTGCGCCCGCCAAACCACCGTAGGCGAGTTGCTTCAAGCCGAAGATGTTACCTCGGACGAATTGCCCATCCTGGGCGCGCTGGTGAACAATGATGTTGTTTCGCTGACCTACCCCCTGGAGGTGGATTGCGAACTGACGCCACTCACCATCGCCGACCCGCATGGTTGGCGCATCTATCGCCGTTCCCTCGCCTTCGTGCTGGCCAAGTCGGTCGCCGATATCTATCCCGGCGCGCGCTTCTCCATCGAACACTCGCTCGGTTCCGGCCTCTATTGCACTTTCGAGATGGACGGCGCGTCGGAGATCACCGAAGAACAGTTGGCGCCCATCGAGCAGCGCCTGCAGGAAGTGGTCCGCGCGAATACCCCGATCAAACGGCACAAGATCTCTTTCAGCGAAGCCGTCGAACGCTGCAAGGACCAAAAGCAATGAGACAAGTATAACCTGCTGCGCTTCCGGAATCCGCCGAAGGTCGTCGTCTATTCGTGTGACACCTTTACCGATCTCGCGCACGGCCCACTCGCGCCCGACGCCGGCACGCTAAAGCACTATACGTTCATCCCCTACCCCCCGGGCTTCGTCATTCAAT
>SKZA01000397.1 GCA_007127595.1 Kiritimatiellia bacterium | reverse complement strand
GTAATGAAGACGACGGTCTTGTGCAAGCGCGCCTGCAGCTCAATCAGTTCGTCCTGCATCTGTGTGCGGATCAGGGGATCCAGCGCGCTGAAGGCCTCATCCATCAGGAGAATTTCGGGATCCGTCGCCAATGCGCGGGCCAGCCCGACCCGCTGCTGCATGCCACCGCTCAATTCGGAAATCGCGCTGTGCTCGTAGCCGTTCAGCCCGACAACGTCGATTGCCTCCATGGCTTTTTTTCGTCGCGATTCGTTGTCGACTTCCTGGATTTCGAGCCCGAAACCCACATTCTCCAAAACGTTCCGGTGCGGGAGCAGACCAAAATGCTGAAAGACCATGGCAAACTTTTTGCGGCGCACTTCCCGCAACGCGTGTCGGCCCAGGCCGGAGATGTCCTCTCCGTCCACCAGCACTTCGCCGCTGGTGGGCTCAATCAGGCGATTCAGCAGGCGCAGCAAGGTGGACTTGCCACTGCCGGACAGCCCCATAATGACGAAGGTTTCACGCTTGGGGATGGCAAATTCAGCGCGCACAACGGCAGGCGTGCACCCGGTCCGCTTGAGAATGTCGGACCGGGGCACCCCTTGCTCAATGAGTTCTCTGGCCTCCGCAGTACGGGACCCGAAGATCTTATACAGATCCCGTACTTCGATGACCGGCGTTTGTTCACCCATTCCGGCCGTACTCCTTAGAAGTAGTAGCCGAAATTAATGTTGAAACGGCCATTCCATCGATCGTTCTGGTTGCTGCCGAAATCGCCGACGGAGGCTTCGGCGAACTGATTGTCCTCGCCGAATCCGTAATCGTCGCCCCGATTACCCACAAAGTAATTCCCGCTGGATAACGCGTAATCGACGTAGATGTACCAGTTGTTCCGGGCAATCGCCATGCCGGTCACGTTCAGCGCACTGTCATTGAAGCTCTGACCGTTGATCTCGCCGTCCTTCAAAATGACACTGTAGTCATTGTAGAAGGTGACGGAATCGATCCAGGCAATACGTTCGGGCACCACCGTGTACGAAACGGCGATGGAGGGAATGATGCCTTCACTCGCCACAGGCCATGCGAAATCATACGCACCCATGACGATGAGGTCATTGGTGGGGCGCACGCCTTCTTCGTCCGGATTGTAGTCGGCGTCAAACTTGTATGACGTCACCTGCAGCATCACGCCCAGCGCGCCGATCGTGGTTCGGCTATGCGCGCTGAAGGCATACGCGTCGGAGTTCTCCGCGCGGTCATCGCGGGCATCCAAACGCGACCATTGCGCGGACACGCCGAGATCGGTGTTCAGGTCCTCAAAGGCGTAGACGGCCCGGGCGTTTAATTGATGCCGGTTTTCGTATGCGCCGGGAATATCGGCGACATCTTCCGTAACCACCGTATAGGAATAGCGCGCGCTCTCATCGGACGCGCCACGGCCGTTGGGCATATCGATCGGGTAATAACCGAAGTCCAACGTCAATCGATCAATCGCGCGGGTATACTTGATCCCGAGCTTCATACTGTCGGAGAGCCCGACATAATAGTGCTGATCAAAGAACCAGCTATTGGCCGGGCCATAGGGCCCGACGCCGAAAGGGGTCCGATTCATACCGACTTCAATGCGGCCGACGTCTTCGTCCTCGTAACCGATCCAGCCGGTATGCAGAAAGTTATAACCGGAATACCAACGGTATTCCCCCTTGGCCAGCCAACCCTCATGGGCCAGATCCATATTCACGCGGAAGGTATCAAGCTCGAAGTCTCCGCCGCTTCCGCCGCGCTGAGGCGCGCCTGAGCCGTCCTTCTCGTAGTCGCCCAGTATGTAATTGACGCGCATGGCGCCGCCAATCGTGAGCGGACCGTATTCAATACCCTCAATGGCTTCGGTCTCCTGCGGGAGGGCGAATGCGAGGGCCAATGCGAGGGTACCAGCCGCCAGACGGGTGGGTCCATGCCGATTAAGTGACATCATTGCAATGTCTCCTTTCGTAGCTGTTTCATGACATCCCGTACGGAATGAGCCGTACGGAACAGTTAGGTCCACTGCCCGAGAATACTTACCCAAGCGGATACGCAGACCTGCGAGATAGTGTCATTCTTTCATAGTGAGGATGTATGTCAACAACTCATCCCACAGGGCAAACGCATCTTAATCTTTAATGTTTTCGATCCTTTTCAGCATTGATGATGGTTTGTAGGGCCGCCGTAAGGCGGTTCTTCCCGCGCGAGCCGGTCGAACCATCGCCTGACGGCGACCCTACAAACGAATTCGTGATTCGACATAGGATTTAGATGCGTCTGCCCTGCCTCATTCCGGATAAATCGGGTCGCTCGTTGAAGAGGGAGGCGGGAGAATGCTTTCGTCGTCGCACGGCAGTGCTAATGGACAGGCCACTCCGCGCGTCGCTTCACGCCGGGGTATCAGCTATATTGAGGGAGCGTTCCTCTGTGGCGGGACGAATGTCCTGAACATTCATCTGTATGGTGTCGCGGTTCATCCACGTGTTGCGATTGAGCTGGAACGCGATGTCGAGCGGGCCGTCGGGCAACTCGCGCTCGGCCATGTTGAAGGCGATGGCGTCCAACTTGTCGTTCCCATCCAGCACGGTCATCTTCAGATGCTTTTGACCGACAATGCGCGGTTCGCCCAGTAGCCGAGCACCGCGCACCGCCCAGACCGGCTTGGGATTCCCCAGCCCGAACGGCGCCATGCGTTCAAGGCACTCGACCAGGTTCCAATCGGCGTCGCGCAAAGAGATCCACGCATCGATACGTTGTTCCGGCCGGAGGTCGTCTTTGGCCACGCGCGCCTGTACGGCCGCGTTGAAACGTTCGCGGAACGCTTCGATATGCTTTTCCTCCACCTGCAGTCCGGCCGCCATCTGGTGTCCGCCGTAACGTTGCAACAGTTCCGCGCAATCCGCGAGACCCTCGACGATGTTGAACGCCGAGATACTGCGACAGGACCCGCGACCGATGCCCTCATCGTCCACGGCAATGACGACGGCGGGCCGGCTGTACCGCGCGCACAGTCGGGAGGCGACGATACCGATCACACCGGGATGCCAATCCCGTTGCGCGGCGACAACACCGAAATGCCGATCGGCATCGAACTGCCCGTCGATAGCGGTCACGGCTTCCTCAATCATGCGCGCTTCGACCTCTTGCCGTTCGCGATTGGACGCGTCCAGTTCCGCGGCTATGACGCCCGCCAGATCCATGTCCGCGGTGAGAAGCAATTCCAAAGCGCGCAACGCTGTGCCGAGCCGGCCGGCGGCGTTCAATCGCGGGCCGAGCATGAAACCTATGTGATAGGCGTCGAGATCCGTCTTGATCCCCGCGACCTCCTTGAGCGCGCGCAATCCCGCGTTGGCGGTGCGGTTCGCCTCCAGCAAGCCGTAACGGGCGAGTACCCGGTTTTCTTCCATCAGCGGCACCATGTCGGCGATGGTACCGACGGCGACGAGGTCCATGTATTTGCGCAGATCAATCGCCTCCGCGGCCGCGTGGCCCTTGTCGCGCAGCGTCTTCAGCAAGGCATGGCATAACTTGAAAGCCACACCGACCCCTGCCAGGTAGCGTAGCGGATCGGTTGCGCCGTCCCGTTTCGGATTGACCACGGCGCAGGCGTCGGCCACCGCATCGCCCGGTTCATGATGATCGGTCACCACGACATCCACACCGGCGGCGCGTGCGGCTTCCACCGCCTCGACGGAGCCGGTGCCGCAATCCACCGTAAGGATGACGCCGGGTCGGTGCTGTTCAATGCAACGTTGTACGGGTTCAACGCTCAGTCCGTAGCCGTCGTCGACCCGATGCGGAAGAAACGGAACGGCTTTGCCGCCCAGCCCCCTGAGCACATGCACCATCAGGGCCGTGCTGGTAATGCCGTCCACGTCGTAATCGCCGTACACGAGAATGGTCTCGTCCTTCGCCAGCGCGCGTTCGATGCGCTGCACGGCGGGCGCCATGTCGGGCAGAAGAAACGGGTCGGATAAACGGCTCAGGCGCGGATTGAGAAAGGCGTCGACGGCTTCGGCGGTGTGATGACCGCGCGCCGCAAGAACGGTACAGGCCGGACGCGGAAGTCGCGTTTGGCCCGCCAATGCATCGACCAAGGCCTCATCGACAGAAACGGTTGTCCAGTTTTTGAGCATGATCTGATCGTCCCGAACCGGAATATGACAGGATCACACTTATCGAAGTGTGATCCCAAGGTTAATACGCTGATCGGGCGAGTGTTGTCCGGTTATCGAGCATGGGAGATCGCTTTCAAGCACGTAAAAGACCCATGCATGGCGGATGGCAAATCCGCCCTCCGTTGAATGTGCACGGCTCTTAAGAAACGGAGGGCGGGTTTTTCAACCCGCCACAAACGCGACTTCTATTTCCCTTTCGCAGGCTTCTTCTCGGTCTTCACCTTTTCGTCCTTGTGCCAGTAGAGCACGACCGGCGTGGCGACAAAGATCGAGGAGTAGGTACCCGCCAGGATCCCGATAAATAGCGCCAATGCGAAGTCCTTGATTGCGCCGCCGCCGAAGACCAGCAGCATGGTGACGGTCAACAAGGTGGTAATTGAGGTGAGCAACGTGCGGTTCAACGTTTGATTGATACTCAAGTTCGCAATGGCCGAATACGGCTTATCCTTGATCAGCGTCAGGTCCTCCCGAATACGGTCGAAGACAACAATGGTGTCGTTGACCGAGTAACCGGCAATGGTCAGCAAGGCCGCCACGACGGGGAGACTCAATTGATTCCCCAGAAGACAGAAGAGCCCGATGGTGATCAAGACGTCATGCGTGACCGCCACGATCGCGCCCATGGCAAACGCAAATTCGAACCGCAAGGAGATATAGATCACGATGCCAACCAAGGCCCACACGATGGCCATAATTCCCTGACGACGCAAATCGCGGCCCACCTGTGGGCCGACGGTATCTTCCTGCAGAATATGGAACTCCGATTCGGGAAATGCGGTATTGAGCGCATCCTTGGCTATGTCGCCATCACCATACGTGACCTTGACCAGCAGGTATTCCGGTATCACGCCTGTGTCGTCCGGTACCAGTTCGCGCTGATATTGAATAAAGGCGTCGGTGACCCCGGCCCCAAGCAGCGCCGCCCGGAGGTCATCCACGGCCTGCTTTTCCTGGAAGCGGTAGGTGATCGAAGTGCCACCGGTGAAATCCACGCCGAAGTTTTCCTCGCCCTTCATGAAGAAGGCTGTCCAGGTACCCGCAAGCACAAGAACGGACAATACCGCGGCAATAGTCCGCTTTCCGATAAAGTCGAAGTTGGGTTCGCTGATGAATTGGAGCATCTTGATCTGCTTGATCTTGGTCTTGTAGGCCAGCACTTCGAACATCAAGCGTGTAATCACGAGCGCGATGAACATGCTGACGACGATCCCGGCACTCAAGGTAATGGCAAACCCGCGGATCGGGCCCGATCCCTGCCAGAAGAGAATGACAGCGGTGATCAAGGTCGTGACATTCGCGTCGAGGATCGTACTGAAGACCTTGTCGTAACCGGCCTCGATGGCGCTGACGAGCCGTTTGCCGATCTTCTGTTCCTCCCGTATGCGTTCAAAAATCAGAACGTTCGCGTCCACGGCTATACCAATGGTCAACACGATACCGGCTATGCCGGGCAGGGTCAGGGTAGGCAACCCCTCCCCTCCGCCGCCTCCGGTGATCAAACCCAGGAATCCGGATACGATCAACATGCCGAGCGGCAACAGAAGGATATCAAGAATGAGGGCCAAGTTGGCCACGACACCCGCGAGCAGGTAATAGCACAACATGAAGATGAGCACGAGGACCCCGCCGAGGATGATGGCCCGCGTCCCGCTACGCACGGATTCAGCACCGAGCGTGGGATCGACGTTCCGTTCCTCAATCACGCGCAACGGCGCGGGGAGCGACCCCGCGCGCAAGACGAGGGACAAATCCTGCGCTTCGCGCAAGGAAAAGTTCCCTTCAATAATCGCTTCCCCGCCATAAATGGCGGTGCGAATAAACGGGGCGGATTGCAGGACACCGTCCAGCACGATGCCGAGGAACCGTTGTCCGTCCAGACTCGGGTTGCGTGCACCGCCGGGCGCATGGTCGGAGGTGACGCGCGCGAATCGGCGCGAACCTTCGCTGTCAAAGCGCAGGGTGACGATGGGTTGACCGAATTGCTGATAATCCACGCCGGCATTGCTCAAGTTTTCGCCGGTCAGTTCACGGCGGCGACTGACGTAATAGGGTTCGTACACGGTGCGCCCCTGCCGTTCGCGACTCATAAGCATGAAATCATAACCCGGCGGCGCGTGAAATGTGCGCAGGCGTTCGATAATCTCGCGCTCCGTATGGCGATCCACGCGTTCCAGCTCGTCGGTGCGGACATAGTACGGACGGCGGGTCCAGCGCCCTCCGGGCAACTGTTCGTCGATCGTCACCAAGCGATACCCCTCGGGGGCCAACCCTTCCTCGAAGAGGCGCTCAACGAGGCGGTCGTTATCCTCATGCACCATGCGGAACTCAAGAAAAGCGGCGCTCTCGAGCGTGCGAATCGCCCAATCACGGTTGGCGGCGTCAAGACCCGGGATCTGCACGACGATCCGGTTACTGCGCGGTTCGGGATAAATGATCGGCTCTTCCGTACCCATCAAGTCGACGCGATTACGGATCACCTCGAGGGCGCGCAATTGCGCGTCCTGGATGGCGTCGTCTTCCAACTCCTCCGTTTGCACTTCCAGCAAAAAGCTGATGCCGCCCTGCAGATCGAGTCCCAGTTTGACCTTCTCGGAAATCGGGGTGACGAGCACGAGCGACCACGCCGTAAGCCCGATTAAGAGAAGCCACTTCCACCATGCATGTTTGTCCATCGTTGTCTTACCTGTTTCTATTCTATTTCGACACTTTATCCAATGGTTCAGGGTTCGGGGTTCAGGGTTTGGGGGTTCAGGGTTGAGTACGTGAACTGAACCCCGAACCCTGAACCCTTAAACCTCACCGCTGCGGCACGTCGTCGGGGACGTCTTCGCCCTTGCCGAGCACCTGCGTGACCGCCCCGCGCACCACATCTACTTTGACCTTATCCGCCACCTTGATCGTGAAGGTCTTATCGGACACGTTGGTCACCGTGCCGATTAATCCCCCCCCGAACAACACTTTGTCGCCGCTTTTCACGGCGGACAACAGGGCGCGGCGTTCTTTTTCGCGCCGTTGCTGGGGCCGGATGAGAATGAAGTAGAAAATGAGGATCATCAACGCCAGCCAACCGAACATGAAGGCCGGCGATTGGTCGTCTGCGGCTCCGCCCATGGCGAAGGTTATAAAGGTCAAATCAATCATACTCGCTCCTTATTCCGTTCGACCAGATCCAGATGATCCCGCCGTATTTCCTGATAGTTGTCCGTAAATTCTTTACGATAGTCTTCGAAGACACCGTTTTCAATTGCGGCGCGCACTTCCTTCATGCATTCCGCATAGCAGTGCAGGTTATGCCACGTGATCAAACGCGCGCCCAACACCTCGCTCACGTTACAGAGATGTCGAATGTATGCGCGCGTGAACTTCCGGCAGACGTAACACGAACAATCCGTATCCAACGGCCGGTCGTCTTCCGCGTACACCGCCGCCTTGACAGGATACCGGCCCCATCGCGTGAACACCGTCCCGTTTCGCGCGAAACGTGTCGGCATCACACAATCAAACATATCCACGCCCAGTGCGACGGACTCTACAATCTGCGGCAGGTATCCGACACCCATAAGATAACGGGGACGGTCCTCGGGCAGATGGCGAATGCCGCTTCGCACGCCTGGGATAATCAAGGTATCCGGCTCGCCCACGCTCACACCGCCGATGGCATAACCGTCGAAACCGATGTCGAGCAGGGCCTTCGCACACTTTTCGCGCAAATCCTCGTGCACGCCGCCCTGCACGATCCCGAACACCAGTTGGCCGGGGGCGCGGGGCTGTTCCGCACATAAGGCCGCCCATGCTAGGGTGCGGTCCACGGCCTTGCAAGCATATTCCCGGTCGCACGGATACGGAGGACACTCGTCGAAAACCATCGCAATATCGGAGGCGAGTCCGCGTTGAATGCGCATCGCTTCCACCGGTCCCATGAAGCGGTAGGACCCGTCCACATGCGATTGGAATCGGACGCCGTCCGCTTCGATCTTCCGCAGGCCGGCAAGGCTGAACACCTGAAACCCGCCGCTATCGGTCAGGATCGCGTGGTCCCACCCCATGAACCGGTGCAAGCCCCCCATCTTTTCGATGATCTCCACACCGGGGCGCTCGCCCAGATGATAGGTGTTGCCGAGAATGATCCGGTAGCCAAAGGCCTCCATTTC
>SKZA01000134.1 GCA_007127595.1 Kiritimatiellia bacterium | reverse complement strand
GCGATCTCCGACGGTTTTGCACCGATAAGCACGGACGCGCGGACGCGCGCATCGGCGATGCGACTCCATATCACGTCGTCTTCCTGCCCTTTTCGAGAGGCGTATTCGGCATATTCGTTCAACGCCTCCCGCGCGACCTGCGGCAAGGCCGCCACGCCGGCGTGCGCGAGGAAAACGCATTCCGCGCATATGGGAAACTGCCGCTTTCGCGTTGGTTCATCATTCAGCCATTGATTGATTGACTCGTTCATGCGTATGTTTATCCCATGATTAGTGACATCCTACAACGACCGCTTGCTGTTTTTGATATTGAATCGACGGGCCTGAACAGAAAGACGGATCGAATTATCGACTTGGCCATCGTACGCATTCATCCGGACGGCGCGCAGGACGCGCATACGTTTCGAGTCAACCCGGAGTGCCCGATCCCGCCGGACTCGACCGCGGTCCACGGCATTACCGATGACGACGTGAAGGACGCGCCGACGTTTCGTGAAGTCGCGCCGGAAGTGGCGGCCGTGCTCGAGCCGTGCGACTTCTCAGGTTTCAATGTGTTACGCTACGATGCGCCGCTTCTGCTCGCGGAGTTCGGGCGTGTCGGTGTTCCGTTCTCCATGGAAGGGCGACGCATCCTCGACGCGCAACGCATTTTTCATATCAAGGAACCGCGCGACCTTTCCGCGGCTTTGCAGTTCTACTGCGCGGAGGAGCATACGGGCGCGCATGGCGCCATGGACGATGTCATGGCTACGGTCCGCGTGTTGGATGCCCAGTTCGAGCGATATGAAGACCTCCCGCGCGACATGGATGAACTGGACGCGCTCTGTAACCCGCGCGATCCAAGCTGGGCGGACGGCGAAGGCAAGATCAAATGGCAGGACGGCGAACTGGTCCTCAACTTCGGCCAGAAACAGGGCACGAAGCTGAAAGCGCTGGCCTTGAATGATCGCGGCTATCTGGAATGGATGTTGAAGAAAGACTTTCCAGACGACACGAAGGACCTCGTGCGGAATGCGATGAACAACCAGTTCCCGAATCCACCGTCTTGAACAGAAGCGCGCAAAGGATGGCATAGTCTAGTGTTATGTCCCGGATGTTCCTTGTAATATTGATAAACGCTTACGAGTGGACATTCCCCTTGGAGGGACGCGCTTCTGCGCGTCCGGGTCACGCGGAAGCGTGACCCTCCAACGTGAGGTTATTTCCGGGACACAACACTAAAACCTAGCCCAACACCTGAAGACGGCTCCGCGGAGGGTCGCCCTCCAGAAAGATTTCAAAGGAATGGCGAGGCAAGTCGAGGGCGAGGCTCCCGCCTTCGCGATGCTTCGGCGTGGCACGCCCGCCGAGCCGGGTTTTGGGGTGGGTTCTTATCATTCCAGAATCGTCATGGCTTCGGCGGCCCGGCGACTCTTCTCAACTTGCTCCTGGTAATCCCTGATCCGGTCCGCGGGGGCATCGGCCTCCCGGCTTAATCGCAACGCCTCCCGAGCTGTACGCAACGCGCGCTCATAATCGCCGACCACATAATGTCCTTCGGAAAGGGTGCTCCATACGTGGTAGTTATTTGGCTGCAATAACAGGGCTTCCTGAGCCAAGGCAATCGCCCGCGCCCCGTCGCGTACGCTGTGATCCGTTGCCGTGGCATAGAGCCAAGCCAGATTGTTGATGATCGGGAATTGACCGGGGAAATCGCGTTTCAATCCCTGCATGATGTCAATGGCCGCGGCATAGTTGCCCTGTTTGATATAGAGCGTCCCCAGACCGAACCGGGCATCGCGAGAATCGGGATAACGTTCCCGCGCCTCTTCAAACAAGCGCTCTGCTTCCTGTAACTGCTCTCGCTGCATCGCTTCCGTCGCCGAGACCAGCAGGCTCCGCAGTTCGCTGTTCGCCCCGTCTGCAGCAACAAGACTTGCTTGAATGAGAAAGAGGAAACTCCCGGCAAGAAGATATCGAAACATTTCCATCACACATACCTATCCGGTCTAGCGGTTCCCGGCTCCCTGCGTTTCCGTCTCCTCGTTATGCACGACTACGTTCACCTTTTCCGGCACCACGCGATCCACGCGGATGCGCGCCGGCACATGGACACGCACCGGTAGCTCGTAAGGCGTACCAGGTTCCAGGCCTGACAGGTCAACATACGCGCGTACATCCTTGGGCGCCAGCCCGTCCAATAATTCCGACCGGCCGACCAACTGGATATCCGCATAGGCCGGCTCGATTTCAACCGTGTCCCAGCGCCGGGCACCCAACAACTTCTTGATGCGGACTTCGTCAAAGGTCGCACGGGCCGCACGCTCGATCAACGTCACCTCAACTTCCACGCGTTCCGGTTCAATCCGAGCCGTCCAGGCCCGGCCCGGCGATACCAAACCCACGCGCAGCTTGAATGATTGTAAACGTCCTTCGAGATCAATGGGTGTCGTTCGGATTGCGTCGATCGTGTCCAAGCGCTGACGCGGCCCGCTGACCGTAACCACGGAGGGCGTCGCCGTCATGGCTTCCACTTCATAACCTTCCGGCGGCGATCCTTGAATGTGCACCCGCACGGGCACTTCCCTATCCTCCTCCTGATCCACGCTCAACACCACTTCAGAAGGACGCACAAATGCCGGCCGCACACCGGCGGGCGCGCGCACGTTACGCAATTCCAGAGGCACGGTGATTGATTCCTCATATGGCATGCCGCGGATATCCACCAATACTTCGAGCTGCTCATGGACAAGGTAGCGAATGCCCTCGCGCGAGCCTCGGAAGTGCACATCCACAGAAGCCACGGACTGCTCCAGAACCGCCCAACCCGGATCGACCATGACGCGAACGGGCACATCGCTCACAATGGTCTCAAAGCTGATCGACGGCTGAATGGCATACCACGTGATCACCGCCAGGACGAGGGCGATGATCTTCGCGCCCTTGTTGTTGCGCGAAAAGGTCTTCAAGAATCTGGTCAGCCTATCTTTCATGTTCATCCGCTATTTCCGCCAAAACCGCTTCGGTCTTGGCGACGCCCTCCGGCGTCAAATCCAGTTTTTCGCGCACGCGCGCGAGCGGACTCTTGGCCTGCCGTGTGCGCGAAAGGATAGACGCCAGGATACGATGCAATCGTTCCTGATCAATTCCACGACTTAATCGACCTTTATACGCGACGGAGATTGCGCCCGTTTCCTCCGACACCACCAGCACTACCGCATCCGTTTCTTCCGTAAAGCCGATGGCCGCCCGATGACGCGTGCCCAACGAACGGCTCAATTCAATGCGTTGCGATAGCGGGAACACACAGCCTGCCGACAGAATGCGATCGCCGCGAATCACCACCCCTCCATCGTGCAACGGCGTGTGCGGGAAGAAGATCGACGTCAGCAATTCCGGTGTGACTATGCTATCGATCCGGGTGCCGCTTTCCTGAATGTGGCGTGTCCCGATTTCGCGTTCGACGGCAATAAGGGCGCCGATCTTCTGTTCGGCCAGGTCACTGACCGCCTTCACAATTTCGTCGACCACCTCGCGCTCGGCCGTTCCTGCCGAGAAGACCGACTGCTTGCCTAACTCCGCCAACGCCCGCCGGATCTCGGGTTGGAAGATGACGACGAAGGCTACGGCCAGATAGACGGAGAAGCGTTGCAAGATCCAACTCAACGTATTGAGACTCAAGAGATGCGTAAACAGCATCAACAGGACAAGCAGCAGTATGAGTCCGGTCAAGACAGCGGCGCCGCGCGTACCGCGAAAGAAACTGATGACGTAATAGAAAACGACGGCAAGGACAAGAATCTCTATAACTCCCGTCCACTCAGGAAGATGAAGCTGTCGTATCCAATCGGCCATGTTTCCTTTCCTCGTCGCTTATTCTATCCGCAACCCGTGCCGCATCGCAAGATTCCTTTACGTCATGCACGCGAATTATTGACGCGCCGGCGCGCACGGCGACGGTCAGCGCGGCCAAGCTGGCGGGGAGCCGGCCGTCGACTTCCCGGTCGCAGAGCGCGCCGAGAAACCGTTTCCGCGATACGCCGACCAGCAGCGGGTAGGCGAAACGCGCCAGCGTCGGCAGGCCCGCCAGCAACGCCCAGTTATGGTCGAAGGTCTTGCCAAAGCCGATGCCCGGATCGAGGGCGATACAGGCGCGATCAATGCCTGCGGCCTCAGCGGCCGCCGCGCGTTCCTTGAGAAAGTCCCCCACCTCGCGTACGACATCCGCGTAGGTCGGACTCGCCTGCATGGTGCGCGGCGTGCCCTGCATGTGCATGAGGATCAGGCCCGCGCCGTAATCGCGCACGACCGAGGCCATGTCCGGGTCGAACCGCAGTGCGGAGATATCGTTCACGATATGCGCGCCGGCCTCCAGCGCCGCACGCGCAACAACGGCTTTTGTCGTATCCACGGAAATCAACGCATGGGTTTCGGCGCGCAAGGCCGCTACGACCGGAACCACGCGCGCCATTTCCTCTTCGGCGGGTACAGGATCGGCGCCGGGACGACTGGATTCACCGCCGACATCAATTAGCGCTGCGCCGTCCTCGATCATCTCAGATGCGTGCGCTACGGCACGGTGGGGATCGGCATACACGCCGCCATCGTAAAAGGAATCGGGCGTCACGTTCAGGACGCCCATGACCAGCGTGCGCTCGCCCCACTCGATGCGCCGGTCTCGACAGGTCCAGCTACGCAACGAATCGGACATCACGACCTCTACGCAACAGAGGGTCCGGCTTCCGGCGCAGGCAGTGCCGGATCGACGCGCGCCTTCTGCTTCTTCCCGCTCTTGGCCGCCTCCTTTTCGTCGGCGACTTCCGTAGCCTTCTCATCCGCCTCGGCCCGCTCGACTTCGGTCAAGAGTCGACCGTGCTTGACGATCTCCTCGACCTCGCGTCCATCAAGTGTCTCACGCTCCAGCAGCATTTCCGCTACCATATCCAGTTGCTTGCGATGTTCTTTGACCATCGTCAAGGCGCGATCATAGGCCTCGGACACCAGTCGACTGACTTCCTGATCGATCTTGCGCGCCGTCTCTTCACTGTACTCGTAGTTGCGGTTGACCTCGCGACCGAGGAACAGGGTTTCTTCGCGGTTTCCAAACGTCTGCGGACCGAGAATCGGGCTCATACCCCATTCACACACCATCATGCGCGCGATGCGCGTGGCCTGTTTGAGGTCGCTGTAGGCGCCCGTCGTGATATCGCCGAACACGACTTCCTCCGCCGCGCGCCCGCCCATGATGCCGGTCAACATCGCCAACAGCTTGCGCCGACTCTCGGTGTAACGATCCTTTTCGGGCAACTGCATGGTGGATCCGAGCGATTGACCACGCGGAATGATCGTCACCTTGTGTAACGGCTCGCTGCCCTCGGAAAGCAGCATCGTCAACGCGTGCCCGCCCTCGTGGTAGGCGGTCAATCGCTTCTCGTTATCGTCCATCAGGCGGCTGCGCCGTTCGCGGCCCCAACGCACCTTGTCGCGCGCTTCTTCGAGGTGGGACATCCCGATGCGTTCCGCGTTCTCACGCGCGGCTAGCAAGGCCGCCTCATTCATCAGATTCGCCAGGTCAGCGCCTGAAAAGCCGGGTGTACCACGCGCTACGCGTCGCAGGTCGAGGTCCGACTCCAGCTTAACCTTCTTCGAATGAATCTTGAGAATGGCTTCGCGCCCTTCCAGCGTCGGCAGGTCGATCATGATCTGACGGTCGAAACGACCGGGCCGTAACAAGGCGGGATCCAACACGTCCGGCCGATTGGTGGCGGCAATGATGATCACGCCTTCCTGCGTGTCGAACCCGTCCATTTCAACGAGCAACGCGTTCAATGTCTGTTCGCGTTCGTCGTGACCGCCGCCGATCCCGCTGAAACGGCTCCGGCCGACGGCGTCGATTTCATCAATAAAGATGATGCAGGGCGCGTTCTTCTTGCCCTGCTCGAACATGTCGCGTACGCGGGACGCGCCCACGCCCACGAACATCTCGACAAAGTCCGATCCACTGATGCTGAAGAACGGCACTTCGGCTTCGCCCGCGATGGCTTTGGCCAACAAGGTCTTGCCGGTACCCGGCGGACCGACCAGCAGCACGCCTTTCGGAATCCGGCCGCCCAGTTTCTGGAACCGTTTCGGATCCTTCAGAAACTCGATGATTTCGTGGACTTCCTCTTTTGCTTCTTCGATGCCGGCCACCTCGCCAAACGTGATCTTGTTCTTCTCACGTGTGAGCAGGCGCGCGCGGCTCTTGCCAAAGCTCATCGCGCCCTTCCCCGCCATGCGCATCTGCCGGATGAAAAAGAAATAGAGCAGCGCAATGATTAGCAGGAAAGGAATGGCGCCTGTGATCAACGACCATAAATAAGGGTTCTGAGATTTGTATTCGAAGGGGACCCCGTGTTCGTGCAGCCATTGCGGGAGAGTATCCGTCACCCGCACATCCACGCGAAATTGTTGCGGGCGCCCGGTTTGCGGGTCCGTGCTTCGTAGTTCGCCGCGGATATACTGTTGCCCCGAGACTTCCAAGACAATTTCGGCCTTGGCGATTTCGCCCTGCTCTACCTTTTCCACAAAGTCAGGGCTGTACGGCATACGAATTTCCCGATCCTGACCCTGGGAAAATACCTGATACATGGTCAGTGACATAGCCAGCAACAAAAGCCACATCGCCAACCCGCGAATGGGAAAGCGTTGTGGTTCTCCGCCTTCGGGTCCGCCGCGCGGCGGCCCGTCTTTCTTATTATTGTCCATAAAAATTGGCTTCCGGGTGTCGGTTTCAGTCCCGCAACGGCTATAAAGTCCATTATAGTGGGGGATTAATCAAGCCCCTATTGCTTCGTTTCCAATCGTTCCATGCGAATGTGCAGGGACCGTTCCGACGCTTTCCCGACACCCCACCCGCGGGCCACCCGATAGCCGGGTACCCAAACCAGTTTCCCCCGGCATTCCAATAAGGGCACACGATCTCGTTGCTCGCGCGGGACTTTTTGGTCCACAAAGATATCCTGAATCTTCTTCTCACCCTTCAAACCCAAGGGCGCAAACCGGTCACCCTCCACGCGGCTGCGCAGGTACAGTCCGGCCCGGCCAACGGCGGACGCGGAAATCCACGCCTCCGCCGGCAAGTGTCCGCATTGCTCATCCCCGGGCTGCGATCGGCCCGTCCCCCACGCGGCCACGACGCGCACGCCCAACGAAGAAACGGTTGTTTGACCCGGCACATTGAGTTTGTACCGTTCCGCCCGCCCCCCCTTGCGTGCGCGCCCGCCGTGATCCAGCGTCAATCGGTCGTATGCGCGTACCACCCGCCGATCTCCCCCTACCGGCGTCTCCATGGTGCCGCGAACGGTAGCGCATAGTTGTTCCACGCGCCGGATGACGTCGTAATCCAGATCTACGGCTTGCACCTCGTGTCCGATCAGCCACAGCAGAATCACCCGTCGCCGACGGGCAACCGGTAGCGCCTGCAAACGCGATACGTCGAGGTCGCCTTTCTCGTCTGAACAATTGCGGAGATCGTCGTCGGCTATTTGGCGCAGCACGGCCTGATCCTCGCGAACCAGTTCGGCCGTGCGCGCCAGTGTATCCGTGATGTTGGGATTGAACCGCTCGCGCAGTAGCGGCATCAACTCGTGACGCACACGATTCCGCAGATAGGCCGCATCCGTGTTCGTTGTATCTTCATGCCAAGCCACGCCGCGCCCTTGCAGATAAGCGATCAGGTCCGCCTTGGACAGGTCCAGCAGCGGGCGAACCAGCGGCACGCCGAGTCGTTCCACCCATGGGTCCATCGCGCCGAGACCGGCCGTGCCCGCTCCGCGCAACAGGCGCAGCAACAAGGTCTCCGCCTGATCCTCTTTCGTGTGCGCCACGGCGATGACGTCGTAGGCGTATTGCTTCGCAATCCCGGCCAGGAACGTGTACCGCGCGTCGCGCGCCGCCATTTCGACGGATTGCTTGGACTTCTTCGCCCTCGCCGCCACATCCACGCATTCCACGTAGCACGGGATATTCAGCGATTCCGCCCGTGCGCGCACGAGCCGTTCATCATCTTGCGATGCGGGCCCGCGCAATTGATGGTTGAGATGTGCCACACCTAATTTCCAACCCGTTTCGGGCGTGAGGTCGCTTAACAGATGCAGCAAGGCCACGGAATCCGCGCCGCCGGACACCGCCACGAGCACACGCGCATTACGCGCGATGGACGCCGTGTCCCGAATGTGCTGATGTAGTTTGGAACGTTTCATGTTGATCGGCCGGTTTTCCGCTGATGCACGACACACTAGAGGCATAACTACGGCTCACCGAGACGGTTCGCCCCACCAATCACCGAAATCACCTCATTTATCTGGTAGGGCGAACCGTCTC
>SKZA01000344.1 GCA_007127595.1 Kiritimatiellia bacterium | reverse complement strand
GGCTCACACTTATAAAAGTGTGAGCCTGTGGGGCAAGGCCTTTCACACGGGGAAATGCGGAGCTCGCCGCACGCATTGAAATGCCATCAACTCGTGCCGGCGAGTTGGCCGAAGTTGAGCCGATCCTCGCCCGCGGTGACCTCGACGGTTTCGGCGGGGTGGATGTTGCCGCGCAGGATCTCCTCCGCGAGCGGGTCCTCGAGATACCGCTCAATGGCACGACGCAATGGACGTGCGCCCAGTGCAGGATCGTAGCCTTTGGCAATGAGGAATTCCCGGGCGGAATCGGTTAGATGCAAATCGATGGCCTTCGCAGCCAGACGCTCGCGGACCTTGGCCATCTCGACATCGAGAATGCGGACGACGTCGTCCTTGGTCAACTGACGGAAGACGATGATATCGTCAATCCGGTTGATCAATTCAGGTTTGAAGACGCGCTTGGCCTCTTCCATCATCCGGTTCTTGAGCGTTTCGTAATCGGCGTCCTCCGAACTTTCCCCGAAACCGAGCTTGCCGCCGCGGCGGATGAAGTCGGCGCCGAGGTTGGACGTCATGATGACGACGGTGTTACGGAAATCGACGCTGCGTCCCAAACTGTCGGTGAGTTTGCCCTCTTCCAGAATCTGCAGGAGCAGGTTCATCACGTCTGGGTGCGCCTTTTCGATTTCGTCAAAGAGCACAACGGAATACGGGCGGCGACGCACCTTTTCGGTGAGTTGCCCGCCCTCTTCGTGCCCGACATAACCTGGCGGAGAACCGACGAGACGGGAGGAAGCAAACTTCTCCATGTATTCCGTCATATCGATTTGGATCAGCGCGTCGGCGTCGTTAAACATGAACTTGGCCAGTTCCTTGGCCAATAACGTCTTTCCGACGCCGGTCGGGCCAAGGAAGACAAACGAGCCGATGGGCCGTCGCGGATCCTTGAGATCGGCGCGCGAGCGGCGCAGGGCCTTCGATATGGCCGCCACCCCCTCATTCTGCCCGATGACGGATAGTTCGATCTCCTTTTCCATATCGAGCAAGCGAGCCATTTCCTTGTCTTCCAGGCGGGTTAACGGCACGCCGGTCCACTTCGATACGATGGACATGATGTCTTCGGCGGAAACGTCGACCTGCTTCTCGTCGCGTTCCTTGCGCCACGCTTCCATGGTCTTTTCCATTTCCTCGCGCGCCACGCGTTCGTCGTCGCGGAAGGAGGCGGCTTCCTCAAATTTTTGGGCGCGAATGGCCTCTTCCTTCTTGTTCTTGATCTCGTCGATCTTCCGTTCCTGCTCCTTGATGTCGGGCGGACGGGTCATGGAAGAAATACGCGCGCGGGCGCCGGCTTCGTCCATGACGTCGATCGCCTTGTCCGGCAGGTACCGATCGGTCAAATAACGATCCGACAGCTCGACGGACGCTTCGATGGCCTCATCGCTGAATTTGGCGTGGTGATGTTCCTCGTACTTGCCGCGCAGGCCCTTGAGAATCTCTACGGCCTCAGTGACGGTCGGTTCGCGAACCATGACGGTTTGGAATCGGCGCTCGAGCGCGCCATCCTTTTCGATGAATTTCCGGTACTCGTTGAGTGTCGTGGCGCCGATACACTGTAATTCGCCGCGCGACAAAGCCGGTTTAATGATGTTCGACGCGTCCATGGCCCCTTCCGCGGAGCCCGCGCCCACAATGGTGTGCAATTCGTCGATGAACAGAATGACGTTCTTGGACCGCTTGATCTCGTCCATGACGGCCTTGATCCGTTCCTCAAACTGCCCGCGATACTTCGTGCCGGCCACCATGAGGGCGAGGTCCAACGTAATGACGCGTTTGTTGCGCAGCAATTCGGGGACGTCGCCGGTGATAATGGATTGGGCGAGGCCTTCGACAATGGCGGTCTTGCCGACGCCGGGCTCGCCAAGCAGCACCGGATTGTTTTTGGTGCGACGGCAGAGAATTTGGATTACGCGCTCGACCTCGTTATGACGTCCGATGACGGGATCGAGTTCCCCTTTGCGCGCCAGTTCTGTGAGGTCGCGTCCGAACGCGCTCAACGCCGGCGTCTTGGTGTCGCGCGGAGCGGCTTGACCCGCCTCCTGCCCACCGCCGGCGGCGGCTTGTTCGGCGTCCGGCTCGAAGTTCGGGTCGAGTTTCTTCATGATCTCGATGCGCGTCTTTTCCAGGTCCACGTTCAGATTTCGAAGCACACGGGAAGCCACACCCTCCCCTTCGCGCAAGAGGCCGAGGAGAATGTGTTCGGTGCCGATATAGGAATGATTGAGGGCGCGCGCCTCGCTGCCCGCCAAGGCCAATACCTTCTTTACGCGCGGCGTGAACGGCATGTTCCCCGCCGTCTTCGTTTCCGGGCCGACGCCAACCGCTTTCTCCACTTCAAGCCGGACCATGTCCAGGTTGATCCCCATGCGCGTGAGTACATTCACGGCGACGCCCTGTCCCAGGGCGATCAACCCAAGCAAAAGATGTTCCGTACCGACGTATCCGCGATTAAACCGGTCGGCTTCCTTCTTGGCCAACTGCAGCACCTGCTGCGCTCTAGGCGTAAAATTGTTCATGATTGTTTCTTATCTGACTTCTTGTTTGCGGCTTTCAACCGCGACCGAACCAATAAAGCTCGTGCAATGTCCCGCTCCTCGGCTTTCAGCTTGCGTCCCTCCAGTTTCTGCAAGTGAGCCGGCTGGGTCAAGATCAACAAATCATTGATCACCCCGGGCCGCTCTAACGTCACTATACCCATGTCGATTCCCAAACGCAAATCTGACAGTAAATCCAAGCATTCCTTGGTCGTCAGTATGTGCGCATTCGACAGAATCCCGAGTGCTCGGCCCGCATGATCGCGCACCACATCCTCGCGCCGTTCAAATAACCGCAAGCGCGCGTTCTTTTCGTGTTCGACAATTTCCAGGACGATCTGCTCAAGGTTTCGGACAATGTCCGCCTCGCCTTCCCCTAAGGTCATCTGATTCGATACCTGAAACATGTTGCCGGTGGCCTCGCTGCCCTCGCCCCACAAACCGCGCACGGCCAGGCCGATCTTGGCCATCCCCTTGACCACGGCGTTGATTTCGTTCATCAGCACCAGTCCGGGCACATGCAACATCACGCTGGCGCGCATGCCGGTGCCCACATTGGACGGACAGGCCGTGAGATAGCCGATTTTCGGGGAAAAGGCGTAGTCCACCGTCTTTTCGATTTCGCTGTCGAGCTTGTTGACGGCTTCCCACGCCGTCCCGATATCCAGTCCCGGCCGGATACATTGCAGGCGCAGATGATCCTCCTCGTTCACCATGGCGGCCACGGATTCGTCGTCACGCAGAACGACGCCGCTCCCCTTCTTTCGCTCCATCTGTTCGCGGCTGATCAGGTGACGCTCGAATAGAAGCTGTTTATCAAGCGTACTCAGATCCGCCATGCTTACCGCATCGGGCTTCTTCAACGTGCCGCAGGCCAGCAGGACCTCACGCAATTCCTGCCAGATCCGGTCGCATTCCTCTTCGCCCGCCCAGCCGGGAAAGGCGGAATCCTTCCGATTCCGCGCAAGTCGGACGCGGCTACTCACGGTGATGCTGTCCGCTTGTTTATCGGATAACCAGGCGCTCGGCTGTTTAAGGAATCGTTCAGTGTTCATGACGCGGACTTCTTTTGTTTCTTTCCGCTGCGAAATGCCTGAATCATGTCGCGAAGCCGTGCGGCCTCCTCATAATTCTCGTCCTCGATGGCCTTATCCAGGCGCTCCTTCAACACCTTGAGTTCGTTTGAGCTTTGCACATGCTCGCGTTCACGCTCCGGGATTTTCCCTTTGTGCTGTTCATGGCGATGCATGACGCGCAAAAGCGGTGAGAGCTGGTCTTCAAACGCCTCGTAACATGCGGGACAGCCCAGGCGCCCCGTCTTCTTGAAATCGACGCGTCGCATATGGCAGCGCGGACAGGAGCGATCGGGCACTTTGGTCGGCACCACCGGCTGTTCGGTCTCGCTTCCTCCCATGCCGAGCAGGATGTCCGTGATGGACATGGGGCCGTGGACATCGAAACCGCTCTTGGCGGCGCATTGCTCGCACAAATGCACCTTCTTGACGACACCATCCACGACCTGCGTCAAATGAATGGTCGCCTCCTTATTCTTGCATACCTCACATTTCATCACGTTGCACTATCCGCCGTAATCACTCGAATTCCAACCATTGCAGTGCGTCGGCTGTCAACCTCCTGAACAGCGCAGCAACCCGCCCTTCAACTATTTCGCTTCAGAATGTTTGACTTGCTCGAAGCCCATTGCATTCCCTGACTTTTCCTAAAATAACTGCAAATTGGCGGTTCCACGTGACCTGGACGCCCAGACACCAATCTGGAGGGACGACCTCCGTGTCGTCCTCTTCCTGATCGGGATCATGTTCGGACGGGACGGAGCCCGCCCTCCAAGGGACATGTCCTCCTCATGAACATTCAGCCATATTGCAAAAAGACTTCCGAAACGCCCCACTAGCGGATCGGCGTGCCCTCTTCGCGCGTGTATTCCTTGAAGCGATCGGAAAGACGACCCGTAATCGGACCGGGCCGCCCCGAGCCGATGGGCCGCTTATCGATCACGCCCACGCCGATGATTTCGGCCGCCGTGCCCGTCAGGAAAACTTCATCTGCGGTATACAGATCATAACGCGTCAGGACATCCTCTTTGACCTTGTAGCCCAGCTCGCGGGCGAGTTCCATGACGACTTCGCGCGTGATGCCTTCAAGGGCGCCGCACCAGACCGGAGGGGTCACCAATGTGTCACCGCGCACAATAAAGATATTATCGCCCGACGCCTCGGCAACGTACCCCTGTGGGTTGAGCATGACGCACTCCATCACTCCTGAATTCAGCGCTTCGATCTTGGCCAGCACATTGTTCAGATAATTCAGGCTCTTGATACGCGGATTAATCGCTTCCGGATGATTTCGCATCGTGCCGACGGTTATGATGGACAGGCCTTTCTCGTACAATTCAACCGGATACAACTGAATGCCCGCCGCGATGATGATGACCTGCGGCTCCTTACAAAGATAGGGGTTCAAGCCCAGCGTGCCGACGCCGCGCGTGACGATGAGCCGGATGTACCCGTTCTTGATCTTGTTGGCTTTGCAGGTTCGCACCACGGCGCGCGACATGTCCTTCTTCTGCATCGGGATCTCCAACGCGATGGCGCGGGCGGACCGGTACAAACGGTCGATATGCCGATCCAACGTGAAGACCTTGTTGTGATAGACGCGGATACCCTCAAACACGCCGTCGCCGTACAACAATCCATGGTCAAAGACCGATACCTTCGCGTTTTTTTCGTCGAGCAGCTTGCCGTTGATGTAGACTTTCATGCTGTAAGTACTCCTGAAACCAAAATGTTGTGTGACTGTACTGAACGGATGGGCGCTTGTAAATGGGTTCGCGTCAATCCGCCAAACGCCCGTCCACCATGTGTACCGTGCGATCGCATCGTTCGGCGACCGCCTCGTTGTGGGTCACCAGGACAAGCGTATGGCCTTGATCGCGTGTGAGTCCGAAAAGGTGCTGGAGAATTAGGTCCCCGGTTTGAGAATCCAGGTTCCCCGTAGGCTCGTCGGCCAGCACAAGTTCCGGTTCGTTCATCAGGGCCCGCGCAAGGGCCACGCGTTGCTGTTCGCCACCCGACAGTTCCATTGGACGATGATGCGCTCGCTCCTCCAAGCCTACTTGCCGCAAGAGTTCCATGGCCCTTTCACGATAACGGGCCGCGCGGCTGACCCAGTTGACACGGCGCATGACCGGCAACAGCACATTCTCGACCACATCGAGTTCCGGCAGGAGGTGATAGGCTTGGAAAACGTATCCGACGCGTTCGGCGCGGAATTCCGTGCGGCGCGCGGCCGACATGCGGAACAGGTCCTGTCCATTGATCAGGACCGTACCGCCCGTCGGACGATCGAGTCCGCCAATGATATGCAGAAGCGTGCTCTTTCCCGCTCCGCTGGCGCCCATCACTGCGACGACCTCGCCGCGCCGCACCGCGAAATCCACGCCGCGCAGTACACGGATCTCGTTTCGCAACAGCTTAAAGCTGCGCTCAACGTTGCGCGTTTCGAGGACCGTGTCCTGTACTGCTGATGTCGCTGACTCATTCATTCCACTACTCATTTCGCAACGCCTTGGCCGGGTCCAGCGAGGCCGCCCGATAGGCGGGCACAATACCCGCCAGCGTACAAATCACGAGCACCACCACGACGATGAACAACACTTCAACCGCCGACGTGCGGGCCGGGATCTCCGCCAAGTGGTACAGTTCCTTTGGAAACAGTTCCCAACCGAAACGGTCGGAAAGCCAATGCATCAGATCATTCCGGTAACGCAGGATCGTCAATCCCATCCCGATCCCGAGCACGGCGCCGATAACGCCTTCGATCCAGCCCTGCCAGAAGAAGATCCGCATGATGCTGCCGGACGGGAAGCCAAGCGCCTTCAACAAACCGATTTCGCGGGTCTTTTGCACGGTCATGGTAATCAGCGTATTCGTGATACCGAAGGCGGCGACGATGGTGATAAAGATCAACAGGAAGAACATCATGTTGCGCTCGACGCGTAACGCGGCGAAGAGCTGGCGGTTCAACTCCATCCAGGTCCGAATGTCGTAGTCCGGGCCCAACTCGATCTTCAGTCGCTCGGCTACCAAGCCGGCGCGGTACGGGTCGTCGGTCATGATCTGAACGCCGTGGACACCCTCTTCCATGCCATACAATTCGCGTCCCATACCGAGGGAAGTCAGCGTGTAGCCCATGTCGAAGTCCCACATGCCCAACTCGTAGATGCCGACGACCTTGAGTTCTTCCGGCAGCCGGATTTCCTCCGGCGAAATGAAGCTTTGCGGGGAATAGACCAATATACGGTCTCCGACCCGAACGCCCATCTGCCGGGCCAAGTCCCGCCCGAGAATCATTTCGTCGTAAACGATGTCAAAGTCGCCCGACACAATATGTTCGGGCACGCGACTGACCCGCAGTTCATACTCGGGATCGATGCCGCGCAACAAAGGCGTATAGATGCGGTCGTGATGTTGGAGAAAGACCAGACCTTCCACATACGGCGCGGCCCCCTGCACCCCTTCCACGCCCTCAATCCGTTCGATCAACTCGTCCGGCGCATCGATCGGTCCGTACCCGGACAGCGTGATGTGCGCGTTGAAACTCAAGATCTTCTCGCGCCACATGTGATCGAACCCGCTCATGACGGAGAGCACGATGATCAGCACCGCCACGCCCAACGTCACGCCAAGGATGGAGATCACCGTGATCACCGAAACGAACGTGCGTTTCGGTTTCAGATATTTGAGAGCCAGAAATAGTGAGAACGGAAGGTTCATTTGCGTTTTAACTGTGGGAACAGTATGACGTCGCGAATCGCGTCCACATTCGACAGGATCATCACCAATCGGTCGATGCCCACCCCCATGCCGCCTGCGGGCGGCATGCCGTGTTCCAGGGCGAGGAGAAAGTCTTCATCCATCTTGGACGCATCGTCCCCCGCCTGTTGTTCAAAACGGCGGCGTTGTTCCAACGGATCGTTGAGTTCTTCGTAGCCGGGCGCAATTTCGCGGCCGCCGATGATCAACTCGAACACGTCTACCGATTCCGGGTCGTCCGTGCACGTCTTCGCCAGCGGAACCAGCTCCTTCGGCAAGCGCGTTACGAACGTGGGATGCTGCAGCGTCTTCTCGATCAGTTTCTCGAATACTTCCTGCGTGATCTCGATGTCGTTCCAGTCTGGCGCAATGGACAAGCCCAGCCCTTCCGCCTTGGTCCGTTTGGCGGCCGTATCAAGATCAAACCAGTCGTCCCCCGCCCGCTCACGAACCAGGTCGCGATACGGGACTTCGCGCCAAGGCGGCGTCAGGTCGATCCGTCTTTCTCCTTCCCCGAACTCCAATGTGCCGTACACTTCGCGCGCCACATGCGTGATCAGATCGGTCACCAACTGCATCATGGTGCGCACGTTTCCGTACGCCTCATAGATTTCGAGCATGGTGAATTCCGGATTGTGGAACCGGCTCAAGCCCTCGTTACGGAAATTGCGGTTCAACTCGAATACCCGATCGTAGCCGCCGACCAACATGCGCTTCAAATACAGTTCCGGCGCGATCCGCAGATACACGTCTGCGTTCAAGGCTTCGTAGTGGGTCTTGAACGGATTCGCCGCCGCGCCGCCCGGCAAGGCCTGCATCATCGGCGTCTCGACCTCCAGAAAGCCTCGCTCGAATAAGAAGTCTCGGATGGACTTTATCGCGAGGGAACGCTTGCGAAATACATCGCACACGTCGGGATTAGCAATGAGATCCAGGTAACGTTGTCGGTACCGAATTTCGACGTCCTGCAAGCCGTGCCATTTCGCCGGCAACG
>SKZA01000009.1 GCA_007127595.1 Kiritimatiellia bacterium | reverse complement strand
GCGCGAGATGTTCCCTCTTCATCCGGCGCCGCGCTTCCGGTCGCCGGCGAATCACCCCGGTATTCGAACAGGGCACGTCCAATAACACGCCGTCAAACGGCTTGGATCCGAAAGACTGCTCGGCCAATTCCAGCGCATTGACAACGTGTATTGAGATATGGTCCAAGCCGCATCGTTTGAGGTTGTCCGTGAGTTTCTTAATCCGATGCGCGTTGATATCGCACGCGATCAGGGTTCCCTCCTTCTTCATGCGGTCGGCGATGGCCACGGTCTTTCCGCCCGGTGCGGCGCAGGCGTCCAGCAACCGCTCGCCCGGCTGCGGGTCGAGCAGGTCCACGGAATGCATGGTCGCCGGGTCCTGAACCATGAACCAGCCTTCCGCATAGCCGGCACACGTTTCCGCATGTGTGCCGGCGGGCAGGATCAAGAAGCCCTCGCGATCATGCGCCTGCGCGTGAATGCCGGCGGATCGGAGGGCGGAAAGAAACCCTTCCGCGGAGAGAACGGGTCGCAGTCGCACGATCAAGTCCGGCTTTTTATTGTTCCAAGCGCATAACCGCCGCGCATCCTTTGACCCAAATTGTCGCGTCCATCGTTTTACCAGATCACGCGGATGACTGTATCGGATGTGAGGCGGTTGTTTCTTGAGTCGCTTGAGCAACTCCTCCTTTTCGCGCAGCGCCCGGCGCAGGATGGCGTTTACAAAGCCGGCCTTTTCTTTGCCGCAAAGCGTCTTGGCGGCTTCGACCGTTTCATGTACGGCGGCATAAGGCTCCACATGATCCAGCATCAGCAATTGATACAGACCCACACACAACACGGGTAACAGGTTATCCGCCGTCTTCTTGTCGGCCAACGTGCGAACAACCCATTCGAGACTGTCTTGATGGCGCACCACGCCCAGCACCATTTCCATCACAAAGGCATGATGTTCCAGTTCGGCTTCGAGGCGGCGCGTCGGCAAGTCGCCGTGCTGTTGCCATTGATACAGCAGGCGTGCCGCCGTCTCGCGGCTGTTTGATGTGGGTGCGTCGGACGTGCTATGCATGTCGGGTTATGCTGGCAAATGAAAATTGGTCGATCAACCCTTTACGAGATGGACCCACGCGCTATGTGCGCGTGATGAGTATGGCGGGCAAAAGAAGTCGCCCGGCCTTGAGGGGGTAGACCGGGCGACAGGATGCCCATTGCGGGGGGCGCAATGGACAAAACGTTTTACTGAGAACACGTGCTACGGTAGCGTCTCGGAACACGGTCATCCCGGGCCGCCGTCCGATAGATATCCGTTACCACGTCTTTAGGGGGCGTTTCCCGCGCCGTCGGCGTCGTGGAAATATTCCACATCGCCTTGAGCGCATCGACCCCGGTTACAGGATCCTCCGCAGATCCTTTTTCTGTATCACCAAATAACCAGCCCATAAGACATCCCGACACGTAATTGATTGGACGTACTCAGACACGAACCGTAAACTGACACTACCGATACCAAATGATTACGTCCAGCAATTTGTTATGCTACAACTTCGTTTAATGCTTTTCAGGACAAGAATGGCCAAAAACATCATAATTACCGCTCAATGCGTCCTGTTTTTCTCAATTTCCCTGATGCTCTTATCGGGGTGCTCGACAAGAGATATCCGGCATCGCCCCCCCGCGCGCATTTCTGCAGGCGATGCACGGCCCTATGTCCTTGAGGTCACCGGCTACTGTCACTGCGGCGCCTGTTGCGGGTGGACGCGCAACTGGCGTGGCCGGCCTGTGTATGCGTATGGTCCGTTGAGAGGCCAGCGCAAGGAGGTGGGGGTCACGGCAAGCGGCGCGCGCGTGCGTCCCGGCACCATCGCCGCGGACACCAGCATCTTCCCGTTCGGCACCATCATGTATGTGCCCGGTTACGGATATGGAATCGTCGAAGACCGTGGCGGCGCAATCAAGGGGTACAAAATCGATCTCTATTTCCGTTCCCATCAGCAAGCCTTGGAATGGGGGCGGCAACGCAAAGAGGTCCGGGTCTGGATGCCCTAACGCGCGGTCCATCGCGCGCTTCAGCATTCCCTTGACGCGTTCATAGGGGTTTCCTATAGTCGACTGTTGCATTATAGGGGATACATCATATGAAGACACCTGAACTACCGCCGTACGATCACAAGCCGCAACCCTACAAGGGACCTTCCTTCGATGAGGTCATGGAGATGCGCAAACGTCATCTCACACCCGCCCTCATCACCTATTACAAAAAACCGATCATGATCGTCGAAGGGTCCATGCAATACCTGTTCGACGAGAAGGGGACGCGCTACCTCGACATGTTTGCCGGCATCGTCACCGTCAGTGTCGGTCACAGTCATCCGCACGTCATGGAAGCCGCGCGCAAGCAGTACGACGTGCTTCAGCATACCACCACGATTTATCTGCATCCCGGCATCGCCGAATACGGCAAGGCGCTGGCCGCCAAGATGCCCGGCGATTTGAGTGTCTGCTACTTCGTCAACTCCGGCTCGGAAGCCAACGACCTCGCCATGCTCATGGCGCGCGCGTACACCGGTAACTACGATATCGTCGCCCTGCGCAACGCGTATCACGGCGGCATCTCGTCCACCATGGGTTTGACCTCGCATCACACGTGGAAATACAACGTGCCGCACTCGTTCGGCATTCAACACGCGCTCATGCCCGACACCTATCGCGGTCCGTGGGGGCGCGACGACAAGGACGCCGGGAAGAAATACGCCGACGATGTGCTCGACATGATCCGGTTCGGAACGTCCGGCCAAGTCGCCGCGTTCATTGCCGAATCGATCCAGGGCGTTGGCGGAACGGTCATCTTCCCGGACGGCTACCTCAAGCGCACCTATGAACACGTCCGCGCGCAAGGCGGTGTCTGTATCGCCGACGAGGTGCAGGCGGGCTTCGGCCGCACCGGCACCCATTTCTGGGGCTTTGAAACGCAGGGCGTCATCCCGGATATCGTCACCATGGCCAAGGGTATCGGTAACGGCGCGCCCTTGGCCGCGGTCGTCACCACGCCGGAAATCGCCAAGACGCTCGCGAGCCGCATTCATTTCAACACATACGGCGGCAACCCAATCTCGTGCGCCATGGGCAAAGCCGTGCTCGAGGTGATTGAGAAGGAAGGCCTGCAGAAACACTCGCTCGAATTGGGCGGGTACTTCATCGACGGCCTCAACAAGCTGGCCGAAAAGCACGATATCATTGGGGATGTGCGCGGCAAGGGGCTCATGCTTGGCGTGGAACTCGTCAAGGACCGTAAGACGAAGGAACCGGCCGCCGCCGAATGTGCGCAAGTCTTCGAGCGATGCAAGGAACTGAATCTCTTGATCGGCAAGGGCGGGCTGTTCGGCAACGTGCTGCGCATCAAGCCGCCCATGTGCATCCAGAAACCCGACGTCGACTTCGCCCTCGAAGTTCTCGACATCGCCTTTTCGGAACTGTAATGCGCCCCGCGCCCTGAATGAATGTGAACAGAAGCTCGCAATGTTCGGGGCGGCGGCAATGCCGACTGGTGGTTGGCTGAATG
This sequence comes from Kiritimatiellia bacterium, assembly GCA_007127595.1. Classification (GTDB taxonomy): domain Bacteria; phylum Verrucomicrobiota; class Kiritimatiellia; order SLAD01; family SLAD01; genus SKZA01. The sequence continues at coordinate 4,916 of SKZA01000009.1, read as the reverse complement.
AAGTATAAGCCTATTGTGGCGCATAACGGACGGGACGGAGCCCGTCCCTCCAGAGCGCATGGCAGACGACTGGAGGGACGACCTTCGTGTCGTCCTCGTGCGGACAAGAGATAGAAAACGCGACTGAACACTGAACCCTGTGAAGCCCGTATAAGGAGCAAGCAAAATGAAAGTTGGCATCCCCCGCGAAGTAAAAGTCAAAGAGAACCGCGTTTCCTGTACGCCCGGCGGTGTGCGGATGTTGACGCATGCGGGGCATGAGGTCCTCGTCGAAAATGAGGCGGGCATGGGCGCCGGCTATCCGAACGAACAGTACGTCGAGGCCGGCGCCAAGATCGTGCCGACCGCCGCGGATGCCTGGTCCGCCGATATGGTGATTAAGGTCAAAGAACCCATCGCGCAGGAGTACGAGTTTCTCCGGCCCGACCTCATTCTCTTTACCTACCTGCACCTCGCCGCGGACAAGCCGTTGACGGAGGAATTGGCCAAGAAGAAGGTGGCCGGTATCGCATACGAAACCGTGCAGGTCGGTCGCCGCTTGCCGTTGCTCGAGCCCATGAGCGAAATCGCCGGGCGCATGTCATCCATTGTCGGCGCGCATTTTCTAAGCAAGGCCCAAGGAGGAAAAGGTGTATTGCTCGGCGGCGTCCCCGGGGTGTCGCCGGGCAAGGCCCTGATCATGGGTGGCGGCACCGCCGGCATCAATGCCGGCCGTGTCGCCGCCGGTATCGGCGCCGAGGTGACGATTCTTGAAGTGGACCTGGAAAAGATGCGCTTTCTCGACATTACGATGCACGATCACGCGCACACGCTCTATTCCAACGAACAGAACCTGCTCGAAGCGCTGCCTTCGGTGGACTTGATTATCGGCGCCGTCCTGTTGCCGGGCGCCAAGGCGCCGAAACTTATTACGCGCAAGATGCTGGAAGTCATGAAGCCCGGCACGGTCTTCGTGGATATCGCCATTGACCAGGGCGGATGCGCGGAAACCTCGCGCGCCACCACGCACGAGGACCCGATCTACTTCGAGGAGGACATCCTGCATTACTGTGTCGCAAACATGCCCGGCGCCTATGCGCGCACGGCGACCCAGGCCCTGACCAACGCCACGAGTCAATACGCCGCGAAGATCGCCAATCTCGGGGTGGAAGAGGCCATGCGCCAGGTCCCCGAATTACGGCCCGGCCTCAACTCGTTCGGCGGGCATATCACCTACCAGGCCGTCGCCGAAGCGCACGACATGCCGTACAAGGCATTCGACGAAATCGTCGGCTGATTATTCCCGTGCCCTCAGCGGGCTTGCCCCGCTGGAGCAAGAGTTTACAAAAACCCGAAAACGGCTCCGCGGGAGCGTCGCCCTCCAGAAGAAAACAAGGCCTTCTGCCTGTGGCATGGAGGGCGAGACTCCCGCCTCCCGCGAAGACGCTACGGCGCGGCGTGCCTGTCGAGCCGGTTTTGTGATAGGATCTATTCACCACCTGATTTTTCCCCGCCTGCCGCTTGCCCTGACGGGCAGGATGAGCCCACAAGAGCCTTTTCCATAGCAGACGTTGCGGGAGGAACGGCGGGCCCTGAAGTGAAGCGAAGGGCGTACTTCAGGGCGGGCAGGCAATCATTGGAAAAAACGGCGCAAAATCTTCCAATGGAAAACCTGCTGCCTTTCTCTTCCAACGATTGGAAAAGTCGACGTCAGTTGACGACGTTGATCGGCTTGCCGTCGATGAACGCCTTGATGTTTTCCGCCGTGGTGCCCATGAGGCGCGTACGCGCGGCAACGGTGCCCCACGCCATATGCGGCGTGATGAGCAGGTTCTTGGCCTTCATCAGCGGGTTGCTTGCCTCGATGGGTTCTTTCGAGACCACGTCTACCGCCGCGCCTGCGATGACATCGTTGTTCAGCGCATCGGTCAGGTCCTGTTCGTTCACCAACGGGCCGCGCGCGGTGTTGATGAAGAACGCGGTCGGTTTCATAGTGGATAACAGCGCCTTGTTGACGAAGCCGACGTTGTCGGCGGTCTGCGGGCAATGAAGGCTGACCACGTCCGCCTCGGCAAACAGTTCGGGAATCTCTTTCCATTCGAACGGTTCATAGCCGGGAGCGTCGCCCTTATAGACGTCGGCGGCGATGACGTTCATCCCGAACGCGTGGGCCAATTCGCCCGTGCGACGTCCGATACGTCCGAACCCGACGATGCCCATGGTCAGGCCGGCGAGTTCGGTCAGGGAATAGTCCCAGAAACAGAAGTCGCCGCGTCGCGCCCATTCGCCGTCTTTCACGCGCGCGCTATGATGCGCCACTTTGTGGCAATGATCGAGGAGCAGGGCGAAGACGTATTGTGCGACGGTGTCCGTGCCGTAGATCGGTACGTTCGAGACGGGGATGTTGCGCTTCTTGGCGGCCTCGATGTCCACGATATTGAACCCTGTGGCGAGGACGGTGATGAATTTCAGGTCGGGCAACTGCTCGATGGTTTCCGCGGTGATCGGCGTCTTGTTCGTCAGGAGAATGTCGGCGCCTTGTGCGCGTTCAAGGATCTGGTCGGCGGGCGTCCGGTCGTAAACCTTCAATTCGCCCAGCGCTTCGACGCCGTCCCAAGGGTTGTCGCCGGGGTTCAGGGTGTAGCCGTCCAAACATACCATCTTCATGTCGAAATCCTTTCGTTACGATGTATTGAGCACTGAACAGGTTAACACGGTGCGCGGAACGGACTCAACCGGAAAGCGCCTTTTGCCGCCGGCGCCTGAACGCGACTGAATGTTCCAAGATCATCACGGGGGTTGTCGAATGGAGGGCGGCTCTGATAGGCTACGCGTCTTTATTCCGACCAAGGATGGCACGCGGATCATGGAACGTTCAGTTAAGAAGATTGATTTATCAAAGCTCAGCATCGCGTTTACGGAGAAGAGTTTGTGTACACGATGCGGGACCTGCGTGGGCGTGTGCCCCGAAAAGGCTTTGAAGATAGGTGAAGACTTCTATCCGGAATTGATTCCGGATCGTTGTACCGAATGCGGATTGTGCAAGGAAACCTGTCCCGGGGGGAAGGTGGAGTACCTGGACCTGGCCGAAATCACCTTCGGGAAACGGGAAGACGCCGGCGCGTTTGACGGTCATGTCGAAAAGACCTTCATGGGGTACTCCAATGACGAACGCATTCGCGCGGGCGGCGCGGGCGGCGGAGTCATTACCGGGCTCTTATGGTCGCTCTTGAAAAACAAGGTGGTCGATGGCTGTGTCGTTACGCGCATGAATCCCGAGCGGCCCTGGGAAGGCGAGGTCTACATCGCGCGAACCTATGACGAACTGTTGCAGAGCCAGCAATCGAAATACATCATCATCCCGGTTAATCGTATCCTGCAGGAGTTAAAGGAGTTGCCGGGACGCTACGCGGTGGCCGCGTTGCCCTGTCAGATTCACGGGCTCCGCCTGTACTCGCGCAAGGAAGCGTGGGTCAATGAGAAGATCTACACGATCATCGGACTCTTTTGCGCGTCGAGTATGGAGCCGTATGTGTCCACGGAGATGCTGGAAACCCGCGGAATCAAGCCTGAGGAGATCAGCAATTTCGGGTTTCGGGACGGCGAATGGCCAGGCTATATCCGCGCTTATCTCAAAGGACGGGAAGAGCCGGTGCATTTGCATCACTCGAATTTCAAGGACGGCGCAATCAACTACCTGACCTACCTGTACAGTCCGGCCCGTTGCCAGACCTGCGTGGACGGATCGGGAGAGTTTTCCGATATCTCCGTGTCGGACGCCTGGACACGTGATCAGGCGGGCCGCTACATGTTTCAGGGACAGTCCAAAATGCTCGTGCGCACCACGCGCGGCCGGGAAGTGGTCCGCCAGGCGATGGAGGCCGGCGACTTGATCGCCGAGGACGTGACCGACAACCCGCAGTTCAAGACGCATCGCCTGCATACGGTTAAGAAAGGCCTCAACAACTATCTGCGTACGGATCGCTGGCGCGCGAAAGGAATTCCCGCTCCCCTCTACGATCGGCCGACACCCGAGAACGATTTCCGGGATCGCATGAACGAACGCTTGGAAAGTCTCGCCATGTGGATGGGGCGGAAGCGCTGGCGCCGGTACCCGTTGTTCAGGTTTCTCACCTCGCGTTGGGGCGTGCCCATCATCAAGGTGCGCCAGTGGATCAAAAGCCGGAAGTATCGGGGCACCGCGAAATGAAGCCCAAACGCATTTGTGTGATTGGGAATTTCTCGGGTCGAAACGCCGGGGACGCGGCCATCCTCGACGGCGCCATGGAGGACATTCATGCGCTCTCGAGGGATGTGATCTTTGACGTGCCCACGATCAATCCCGCTTTTGTTCGGCGTCAGTTCCCCGGTGTGCCTGTTGAACCGCGCGGCATGCTCCCGTGGAACCTCAGCGTCAAGATCTTCGGCTGGCCGATCCTGGCCTCAATCTACAGAAGCGATGTGGTCTTGGTAACGGACGCAATCCTGTTCGATCGGAAGCTGTTTAACCCGCTGTACAACTACTTGTCCACCATGGCGCTGGTACTGCCCTGGGCGCGTCGTCTCGGCAAGCCGGTCATCCTCTATAACGTGAGTCTGGGGCCGGTTTCGACGGGCGCGGGCATTGGGTGTCTGCGCCGCGTGGTGAAGGCTTCGGATCATGTGGTGGTACGGGATCGGGAATCGGTCGAGATGTGCGAACAGGTCGGCATCGACCTCGGCGCTGTCGGCGAAGGGGCCGATTGCGCGCTCAACGTGCGCGCGACCGATGGCGCGGCGCTGGATGCGATCTTCGAGAAGGAATCGCTCGGTGCGCCGGAAGATCCGTTCATCACCGTTAATATCAACAGTTACCTCGACGTGTTCCTCAAGCGGGGCCAGCGAACGGGGGAAGCGGATTTCATTCAAATCATGGCGGGCGCCGTGGATCGGCTCAT
>SKZA01000361.1 GCA_007127595.1 Kiritimatiellia bacterium | reverse complement strand
TGCTGGAGCCGCGACGCCCTCGTCGCGGATTTTGAGATAGGTTCTAGTGACAGGCATAATACGCCCCACGCTTCATCGTTCCGGCGTCTCTATGGCGAGGTCGCTTTCCGTCTGTTGCATGTTCAACAGTTCGCTGAAAAATCCGCCGCGCGCTACAAGTTCGGCGTAGCGGCCTTCCTCCACGATCACGCCCCCTTTCATGACCACGATCCGATCCGCCTGCTTGATGGTGCTCAAGCGGTGCGCAATGGTCAGCACGGTGCGACCCGCCGCCACGCGCCGGACCGCCTCCTGCACCAGACGCTCGCTCTCATAATCCAAGGACGAGGTGGCCTCGTCGAGAATCAGGATGCGCGGATTGCGCAGAATCGCGCGCGCGATGGACAACCGCTGGCGCTGGCCGCCTGACAACATGACTCCGCGCTCGCCCACGATGGTGTCGAATCCTTCCGGCATCTGCGTAATAAATTGTTCCGCATTGGCCAAGCGCGCCGCCTCGCGAATTTCGTCTTCCGTCGCATCGGGTCGTGCGAAGCGAATGTTTTCGGTGACCGTCCCGGAAAACAGAATAATATCCTGCAACACCACCGCGGCCTGGCGCCGTAACCAGCGCATGTCCAACTCCGATTGCGGCATGTCGTCGATGGTTACGGCGCCGCGATTCGCCTTATACAGCCCGAGGATCAACTGCGCGATGGTGCTCTTGCCCGAACCGGACGGACCGACCAATGCCGTGTGCTTCCCGCCTTCGATATGCAAGGAAAAATCCTCCAACACGTTGCGCGTGGTTTCGGGATACGCAAAGGTCACCCCATCGAACCGGATGTCGCCCTTGATATCGGGCAATTGCCGGCGGCCATGCCATTCCTCGACATATTGCGAGTCGAGCAGCTCCTTGACGCTGCGATAGCTTTCCTGAGCCACGAAATATTGTTCGATCATCCCGGCAAACGCCTGCACGGGCATCAGCACGATGGGCAGGCCCGCCATGAACGCGAGCAACGTCCCCATCGTCATGGTTCCCTGAATGACGTAGTACGCGCCGCCCGCCACCGTGATCAATGCAAACGCCTGAATCATGACATACACAAACGTCGTATAGATGGACGTCACATGCGCGAGCCTGAAACGGGAATGCGTGAGACTATAGCTGTATTCGTCGAGGTTCTGCGTCACCTGCTCCTCCTCGCCGAAACTGCGAACCAACCGCAACGCGCTGATCGCTTCGCCCGCCGCACCCGTCAATTGTTCCTGTGCGAGCCGTGTCTGCTCATTGACGCGTTTCAGTCGGCGGAAGAAAACCTGCCGCACGACGCCGTACAGCGGAATCATCATCACGAGCAGGAGCGAAAGCTGCCAATGCAACGTAATGAGAATGATGGAGATGGCCACGCTATACAGGATCGTCGGAAGAAACTGGTTCATGATCTGCATGGTGACCGCTTCGATCCTCTGCGTATCGAAGGCGTACTTCGAGAGAAGGCGTCCCGTCTTTTGCCGGTCAAGAAATCCGAAGTGGAGGAAGTGCAGCTTATTGAAGATGCCGCCGCGCAGACGCATCATCATTAAACCATTCTGGCGGCTGATGAGAATCGCGCCGGACACGGCAAAGGCGTAATGCAAGAGCAACATGCCCACCACGATCACGGCGATATAGAAGATGCCGGGCGTATGGCCGACGGCGACTTGGTCGTCGATGATCACTTGGAACAGCCACGGGATCGGCGCGATCACCGCGCTGCGGAAGAGCGCGGACAGGAGTCCGGGATAGAAGACGCGGCGGTTACTGATCAGATAACGGATCAACGTGGGCGGATAGTACCCGTTCTCGGCATGCGCGGCGGATGGCTTCAAGACATTCCTCTCTGCGCCCATTCGTCGCCCCCGAGCGAACTGGCCAGCGTCGTCAAAACGCCGCTCGACCGCTTCGATTCATCTGATTTCGGCGGCGGGTCACGGAGCAATAGGAGCAAGCCCAGCACGATCAGCGCCGTGCCCGTCACGGCGGCCAGGACGATTGATAAACGACTGAATTTTCCCGGCTTCATCCCCTCCTATTCCGGCAAGACCTGCGGCGCAGCGGCGCTGGTGTTCCTTGTGCATATGCCATCCGTACAGAAGCGCGGCCTGACATTGCGTCAAGGCAGGCGTTCGCCTTCCTGAGCCGCCTCATCCGACTCCGCATCTTCACCCATCAGGGCCTTGAGGTTGGGCACATCCTCGAAGTCCGGCTCTTCCTCGTCCTCATCCACTTCAGCCATGTCCGCGCACTCTGGACACAGGGTGGAATTCGGAAAACACTTTGAGCAAAACTCGCAGCCGCAAACCGCGCACTCCACCCAAAACTCTTCACAGTTCGGCTCGCCGCATAATCCCATTTCCGGTTCTGACGCCACGGTCATCTCCCACTTCAATCACGCTTTACCGTAAAGCATAACCGGACCCTAACGGTTTGCAAAGGGATTCCGTCACGCGTGAAAGCGCGCGATGCAATGGATGCTGCGGCACTCGGCATGCAACGACATGGGCGGTCCGCCGTGTGATGACGGCGGCTACAAAGAAGCAACGTAGGCGCGCGGGTAACAGCGTGGCCGTCGATCAATCCTGGCCCAGCTCGACGTTCCAGTAAGCCAAGTCGACGAAATGACGCCAACTATGATCGACCGTCTGCGAAAACTTGATTTCGACGAACGGACGCCAGCGGGGTTTACGGGGCACACGGATCAAATGCATGTTCGCCTCTTCAGGCGTGCGATTGGCCTTTCGCCGATTACACGGCACACAACTGCAGACGACGTTCATCCACGTCGTCCGGCCGCCGCGCTGGCGCGGCACCACGTGATCGATATTCAAGTCCTTGCGCTCGAACTTCTTGCCGCAATACTGGCAGGTGTTCTTATCCCGCTCGAACAGGTTGTTCCGCGTAAATTTCACTTCCTTGCTCGGCAGTCGATCGAAAAAGAGCAAGACAATGATGCGCGGGATGCGAATGCGAATGGAAATCGTGCGTACCACGTCATCACCGTCATGCGCGGAGGAGATGTCACACCATTCCCGGAAGGAAAAGGTATTGAAGTTGCCCTCGTCCTCGTACACGACCTGGGCGTGACCGGTATAAAGCAGGCCCATGGCGCGTTCAACAGTGCAAATGTTGACCGCCTGCCAGAGTCGGTTCAGGACCAACACTCGATTATCCGCTGCGGCGCTCATGTTCACGGCCTCGCCTTGAAAGTCGGATAACCTAGCACAGGACCACGCGGACTGTAAAGGACCTGATACGGGATACGGGTTCAGGGCGAACTTCGTTCTAACACGTACTCTTCATCTTACGCTCGATTCATCATCTCAAAATTTGAACAGAAGCTCGCAGAGGCCGAGGTGGTATCGATTGGCATCGTGAGTCAGGCCGGGGCCATTCGTTTTTTGTCAGGGGGAGGGTGTTGGATATCCAGTAGTCAGTGGTCGGACAGGGCATTTCCCTCAACACCAATAAAAAGAGCTGAAGGCATTGGCCTGACTCATGAACGCGATCCTTCCCGACAAAGTCTCTGCGCGCTCCTGTTCAAGAAAGCCCGCGGGCCGGGTCTGACTCACGGCGCCCATCATACGCGCCCCACGTTTTGCGTGCTTCTGTTCCATGTTCGGTATTCGGGATTGCTCCTTTTCGCGCTTGCCCCGTGCCCGTGTTTTATGCATGCTCGTGCGTTCCATAATTCGGTTCAATCAACTAACAAGGTGGTTCTCATGGACTTTACAGTTGCTGTCGGACGAGGCCTTCTGGGTATTGTCGTGCTGGTTTCGCTGGTATCGCTGATGAGCTTGAGCCGGCGAAGCATTAACTGGCGGCTCGTGGTCGGCGGCATCGGATTGCAGATATTCCTCGGCGTAATGATCCTGAAGGTGCCCTATGTGCGGATGATCTTCGAGGTCGCGTCCCGCTTCTTTGTGGCCGTCCTTTCGTTCACCCGGGAAGGTGCGCAGTTCCTCTTTGGCAGTCTCGTTACGGATACGGAAACGTTCGGTTTCATCTTTGCCTTCCAGGTATTGCCGAGCATCATTTTCTTTAGCGCGCTGACGTCCCTCCTCTATTATTTCGGTATTCTGCAACGTATCGTCTTTGTGTTTGCCTGGATCATGAGCCGCGTGATGGCCTTGTCCGGCGCGGAAAGCACCGCCGCCGCCGCCAACATTTTCGTGGGCCAGACGGAAGCGCCGCTGGTCATCAAGCCCTACATTCCGAAAATGAGCCGATCCGAGATCATGGCGCTCATGACGGGCGGCATGGCGACCATCGCCGGCGCCGTGCTCGCAGCCTTTGTCGGATTGCTCGGCGGCCCGGACCCGGTGCAGCAACAGATCTTCGCCACGCACCTGCTCGTCGCCTCTATCATGAACGCGCCGGCGGCGCTGGTCATGGCCAAGATCATCGTGCCGGAAACGGAAGAGGTGAAGCGCAAGATTCTGATCCCCAAAGAAGAAATCGGCAGCAACGCGCTCGACGCGGTCGCAGGCGGCACCACGCAGGGCATGCACCTGGCCATGAACGTCGCCGCAATGTTGCTAGTGTTCATCGCCATGATCGCCATGTTCAATTTCGCGCTCGAACTGCTGGGCCGTCCCACCGGCCTGAATGCGTGGGTGGCAAGCGCCACGGACGGACGATTCGACGTCTTGTCCCTGCAATCGATCATGGCGTTTATTTTCGCGCCCTTCGCATGGATCATCGGCGTGTCGGGCGACGATATCCTCGTGTTCGGCTCGCTGCTGGGCGAAAAGATGGTCATCAACGAGTTCGTGGCCTATACCTCGCTGGCCGAAGCGCGGGAAGCCGGCCTACTCGTGCACGATCGCTCGATCATCATCGCCACCTACGCACTGTGCGGGTTCGCGAACTTCTCGTCGATCGGCATTCAGATCGGCGGCATCAGTGTCCTGGCCCCGGAGCGGCGCGCGTTGCTTTGCACCCTCGGCCTGCGCGCGATGATCGGCGGCACGGTCGCCACCCTGCTCACCGCCACCATCGCGGGCGTGTTGGTGTAACTATTTGATACGCGTCGCAGTGTCCCGCCGGAGGCCATGCGCGTCAACTTAAGCAATCAAATCTCTTGCACAGCAGGCCAACGGCCTGCTTGAAGACAGCCCCGGGCAACGCCCGGGGATATGTCTTTGCATAACCAATCTTATGCAGGCTGTAGGCCTGCTTGATCTCAATAGGTTAAAGCAGCCTTACAGGCTGCGAATTAGCATGCTGCGTCAATTGATTCCGTGGGCGTTGCCCCCGGCTGATTTCAAGCGCCCCTTCAGGGCGCGTGATAGACGACAGCCGGTTTGTGAAGTAAATGACCGAGAGAGAGGCGGTCGTACATTTGTTAAGTTGACGCGCATGGCCGGAGGCGGGCCCTCAAGTGAAGCGAAGCGCGTACTTCAGGGCGGGCAGGCCGCGACTCCAGAAGACGCGCATTTCCTCCAACAGTTTTGAGTCGGCGTACCCTCACGGCGACACTTCAACCAATCCGACACAGGTCTTACTTCTTCCGCTTTTTGCCGCCCTTCCTGGATGTCGGCGCAGATGCGGGCGCGGATGGCGCCGGCGTCGCCGGGCCCTGCCCCGAAGCGGCGTCCGCCGCCTTCCGCAACGCAAGACGACGACGATACAATCCCTGCTGCACGATCATCAGTACGTTCTGCGTGGACCAGTACAACGCCAATCCCGACGCGAAGTTATATAGCAACACCAGCATCATGACCGGCATGATCCGCATCATCATGGTATGGACCTGTTGCTGTCGTTCATCGCCGCTGCTCGGCATCGGCGTGAGCTTCTGCTGAAAATACATGGTCACCGCCATAAAGATCGGCAGAATGTTGATCGGGAAGCCCAAGACATCCCGAAGCAAACCTTCCGGTTCGCTCAAGTCACTGATCCACAGGAAGCTCGCATACCTCAACTCAATGGCCGCGCGCAGCAGATAGAACAGACCGATAAACACCGGAATCTGCACGAGCATCGGCAAACAGCCGCCCAGCGGATTGACCTTGTGCTCCTTGTACATTTCCATCATCGCCTGCTGCCGCTTCTGGGGATCGTCCTTGTACTTCTCGTTCATCTCCTTCATCAGCGGAGCAAGTTCCTGCATGCGCCGCATGCTTTCCGTCCCCTTATGCGTCAAGGGCCAGAAGATGATGCGGATGATGACCGTCAGCAGCATGATCGCCACGCCGTAATTCCCGAAAATGCCGTACAAGCCCGACAATCCCCACATCAGGGCGGTTGCAAAAAAGCGAATCGGCGCCCAGCCGAGCTCCATGATCCGATCTTGATGAAAGCCCAGGGCCGAAAGGCGATCGATTTTTTGCGGGCCGACGTAAAACACCAATTCACGTGTAAAGGTCTCACCCACCGCCAGCACGCTCTCGGGAAATTGCAGGGCCGCCCAGACTTCCGCCGGATCGCGTCCATCACCCCGTACGGCATAAATATAGGAGTTTTCGGTAGCCAAATCGCGCGGACGCAAGGACTGCACGAAATATTTGTTCTTCACCGCGACCCAATCGACCGGCGTACGCAACGGCTGGCGGATCGTGTCCGCCGCGCTATCACCCAGCCATTTCGGAATCTCCCGCGCCCAACGCTTCACCGAATCCGCCGGCAACAACGTGTCCACCCCCAGCGCGAACATCCCGTAGGTGCTCGTCGCGCCCGGCATCGGCAGCATCCGCCCCGTACGCAAACCATAGCCGGGCAATTGCAACGGGTGCTCGGCGACATTGATGAATCGGTCGCGCACCGACAACACATACTCGTCCATCACCCGAATCTCGCGAACAAATCGCAGCCCGTATTCGAGTTCACGCGTGAACTGCACTCCGTCTTCAAGCGGCTCCATGTCGAACGCATGGCGCGACGTTAATCCCGCCAACCCCTCAATGCCTAACGCCGTGACCGGATAGAAATCCAGAACGATCGGATCGCTATCCGGCTCGTCCAGTTCGGGATAATTCTTCAACACCACCTCGCGGATCGCCCCTCCGCGCGAGGTAAACGTGATCACCGTCCGTTCCGTTTCAATCGTGTGAGTAGCTTCCTCCACGCGCTCATCCGCTTGCGGAACCCGCTCTTCCTCGACCAGATCCGCCGGGCGAATTTCCGCCTCGCGCACGGCCACGGGTTCGCGCTCGTCCGGCGCGATCTCCGGACGCCGCTCCACCGGCGAGAGTTCCGCGGGCAATTCCGCTACGGTCGGTTCGACCTCTTCCCGCTCGTCCAGCTCCACGGCTTCCGGCACGGGCTGGTCAGGGAAGAAGAGTGGCTTGATGATCGTGCGATCAATCGGAGCCCACAACAGCCACAACGCAAATAGGCCCACCAGAATCAGTACATCTCTCTTATTCATGATCTCGACAAATTCCCGTATATTATTCGCAGCACGCGGTGGTTTTCGTATTCACGCCCTTTTTCGGTTCCGGCACCGGATCGTATCCCCCGTCATTCCAGGGATGGCACCGGCATATCCGACCTACGCCCAGCGCGGACCCCTTGATCGTTCCATGTTTCTCCAGCGCCTCGATGAAATAGGCGGAACAGGACGGATAGAAACGGCAATTCGACCCCAACAACGCGGACAGCGTCATTTGGTAAAGTCGAATCAGCGCTATCAGAATCCTGCGCATGGCATCCCTGTGTGAGGGGCAAGCTCCCGCTTGCCCAGCTTACGCCTCAACCAAACCGGCCCGGTCGCACAGCGTCATGAGCTCATCTTCCACTTGGTCGACGGTGGCCCGAAGAATCGCGACCCGAGCCACTAATATCACATCCACTCTGCCGGATAAGCGATATCGGTTCAAGCGCCAAGCCTCGCGCAAACGGCGACGCGCCTTTGAACGATCCACCGCCCCACCCACCTTCCGGCTCGCAATCAGGCCCAATCGCAGGTCGGCGTCCTCCAGCGTGCCCGTCCACAGTACCATCGTACGTCCCACGTACGAGCGGCCCTGTGCAAAAATCGCCTGGAACTGTGCGTTGCGGGTAAGGCGTTGCGACCGGGACAAACCCCGGTCCGGCGGGTTGCGCGGCCCCGAAGATGATCCGGGGTGGGCGTTCATCGGGCACCTTTAAGACGATACGGTAAGGGACTTCCGTCCCTTTTGGCGTCGACGCGCCAGGATCTTGCGGCCGCCGGGCGTACTCATCCGCTCACGAAATCCGTGTTTGCGGCGGCGTTTGATCTTCGATGGTTGATATGTGCGCTTTGTCATGGAATCCTCACATTCTGCTTCTCAAAAAAGACCGCTCACGCTACCAGCTTTCCCCTCAGAGTCAAACCATTTGAATACGCCATCTTCTTGAACCACGCGAACAGCAGACCGCTGAGTCCGGCCTTCTTCCAATCGTAGTCTGTCGCGGGATCGACATCGGGGAGACGGTGCTGGACGCGGCATCATGGAATGACTACCGTGCCTTAACCAAGAAGAGGATCGTCTTGGCCATGAAAG
>SKZA01000370.1 GCA_007127595.1 Kiritimatiellia bacterium | reverse complement strand
CGCGCCGCGTTCTTCGGGCCGGAAGTAAAGCGGCGCATCATACTCCGTACCTACGTATTGAGCAGCGGTTATTATGACGCGTATTACCTGCGCGCCCAAAAGGTGCGTACACTAATTCGACGCGACTTCGAAGCGGCATTCAAGCAGTGCGACGCGTTATTGACGCCCGTGACGCCCACCACCGCCTATCGGCTCGGAGAAAAGACGGACGATCCCTTGCAAATGTATCTCGGCGATATCTTTACGGTTACCGCGAATCTGGCGGGTATCTGCGGGTTGTCGGTGCCGTGCGGATTTTCATCGGCGGACTTGCCGATCGGTTTACAGATACTGGGTCCGGCCTTCGGCGAAGAAACGATTTTGCGCGTGGGGCATGCATACGAACAGGCGACCGACTGGCATCAAAGCCGTCCGGCGATATGGCCGGCATGACATAAAGCGCCGTCCATGACGGAAGGGCATAGTAGCCGCCGCGGTAACGCGGTGGATGCAGACGAATAGATGACGTAACAACCGGAAAACAAAGTGGATTACAAAGTCAGCATAGGTCTCGAGACGCACGTGCAGCTCAAGACCCGTTCCAAAATTTGGTGCGGATGTCCGAACGTGTTCGGCAGCGAACCCAACACGGATGTCTGCCCGATCTGCCTCGGATATCCCGGGACCATGCCCGTGTTGAACCGCGAGGCCGTACACTTGACGGTCCTGACAGGGCTTATGCTCGGTTGCGAAATCAACCGGTACAGTAAGTTCGACCGGAAGAGCTACTTCTATCCGGACATGCCGAAGAACTACCAGATTTCGCAGTACGACCGCCCGCTTTGTTTGGGCGGTGGTGTGGATATCGACGTCCATGGTGTGCGCAAGACGATTCGTATTCATCGCATTCACCTCGAAGAGGACGTCGCCAAAAACAGTCACTTCGAGCAGTCCAGCGGCGTGGATTTCAATCGCGCGGGCACGCCGCTGATGGAGATCGTGTCCGAACCCGACCTGGAATCAGCCGACGAGGCGTTCGCCTTTCTTGTCGCACTCAAGCAAATGCTCCTGTACGGCGGCGTCAGCGATTGCAATCTCGAACAAGGGAACATGCGTTGCGATATTAACTGCAGCGTGCGTCCGGCAGACCAATCCACATTGGGCACCAAGACCGAAATCAAGAACATGAACACCTTTAAGGGGGTGCATCGCTCGTTGTCCTACGAGATCAAGCGACAGATCGAAGTGCTCGAAAAGGGCGGCACGATTCACCAGGAAACCCGTCGTTGGGATGACGAAGCGGGGGTGACCCGTTCGATGCGAACGAAGGAATATGCGCATGACTATCGCTATTTCCCGGAACCGGACCTGATGCCGGTTGTCCTGTCCGACGACGAAATCGAGTCCTGGCGGTCGGCCATTCCTGAAATGCCGGCCAAGCGACGCGAGCGGTTGACGGCCGAGTATGGTTTGCCGGAGTATGACGCGGGCGTGTTGGTCGCGGACAAGGCCTTGGCCGACTATTACGAGGAAGTCGCGCGCCTGTCCGGCCATCCAAAGGCGGCGTCAAACTGGATGATGACGGAGATGCGGCGCTTGCTGACCGAAAAGGGTGTCGAGATAGGCCAGGCCATGATATCGCCGCAGGCGTTGGCCGATTTGATCACCATGGTACACAAGAAGATGATCAATATGACGATGGCCAAGGAGGTGTTCGCCATCCTGTTTGAGCAGGGCGGCGATCCCGAGCAGATCGCGAAGGATAAGGGCTGGATGCAGGTCAGCGACGCGGATGAGATCATGGGGTATGTCCGCGAGGCCATAGCGGCCAATCCCAAGTCGGTCGCCGATTACCGGGGCGGCAAAAAGGCGGCCTTGCAGTTTCTGGTGGGGCAGGTCATGCGCGCCAGCAAGGGGAAAGCCAATCCGTCGATTGTGCTCGCAGCACTTCAGAAGGAGTTGGGCTAGAACCTATCCCAAGTCGTAAGATAGATTTTTGCCTTTGAGTTTCGGAAGTGATTATACGCATGGAGGGGCACCATGCCATGCCGCATGGCGTGGCGCTTCCGCGTGCCCGGACGCGCGGAAGCGCGTCCCTCCAAAATGCCTCTTCGCTATTTTTTTGTGTAGGTGGCATACTGGGCGTGTTGCCGTAGAAGACCGGGCACAACCCACGCGCGCGGTCCGCGCAAGCGCGTCCCCTACGAAAGAGCCTACGGGTAGACCCATTGCGAAGAATCCAAGCGCGAGCCGAAGGGGGGCAACATGGCAAAACCACCCACACCAATCAGCGAGGACCCTCCAACATCGTCGCATTTCAGGTGGGGCGAGGCGTCTCGCCGAGCCGTTGACATGCGCCTTGCCTCTGTGTAACCTTACGCCATAATCATGGAGGCGCCGGACCTGTATTCCTGCTCAAAGACGGGAGAGTTATCAGTTTGACCGCAAACGACGAATATATTGTCGAGATCCTCGAAAGCGTGGGCTTGATCGATCATAAGCAGGCGGAATCGGCTTTGAGCACTGCGCAGGAAGAGGACAAGGACGTCATTGATATTCTCGCCCGCGAAAAGATTGCCGAGAAGCTTGATATTCTCAAGGCCTTGGCAAACCAGTTCGGCATGGAAATCATCGACCTGACCGGGCACCAGATCCCGCAGGAAGTGATCGACGCCGTGCCTGCCGACGTGGCGCGCCGCTACAAGATCGTGCCCGCCTACAAGATCGATAACACCCTTACCGTTGCCATCAGTGATCCATTGGACGTCGAAACGCTGGATTCGCTGCGGTACGTCCTGAAATCCAATGTGGAAGGCGCGGTGGCGCCGGCTGAACAGATCGCCGAGGCGCTTGATCATTACTATCCCCAAGGTAAACAGGGCGCCGTCGAAACGATGCTGGAGGAAATTACGGAAGGGTCCGTCGCCGTGCCGACGACCGCCATGCAGGAATTGATCGGTGAAGATATCGAGGTGACCGAATCCGACGCGCCGATCATCAAGCTGGTGAGCTTGATCATCTTGGAAGCCTTTCGTAATCGCGCGTCCGATATTCACCTTGAACCCATGGCGAAGAAGTTTCGCATCCGCTACCGCATCGATGGCGTGTTACATGAAGTGGAAAGCCCGCCGAAACGTTTGCAGGCGGCCATCGTCAGCCGTATCAAGATCATGTCCAACATGAGCATTGCGGAAAAACGCGTGCCGCAGGATGGGCGCATTCAGATCAACGTGATGGGCCGCGATCTCGACTTGCGCGTTTCCACCATTCCTTCCAATCACGGTGAAAGCATCGTCATGCGTATTCTTGATAAGGAAGGCTTGATGCTGGGCTTGCCGCAGCTCGGGTTCCTTTCGGACGATCAACAGACCTTCGAGCGCCTCATCGGCATGTCCGACGGGATCATCCTCGTGACCGGTCCCACCGGTTCGGGCAAGACAACGACGCTATACGCGTGTTTGAACCAGATCAATCGGCCGGACCGCAAGATTATCACCGTGGAAGACCCGGTCGAATACCAGTTGGCCGGCATCAACCAAGTGCATGTGCGGGCCGATATCGGGCTGACCTTCAGCGCCGCCCTGCGCTCCATTCTGCGTCAGGCGCCAAACATCATCATGATCGGCGAGATCCGGGATATGGAAACCGCGGAGATCGCCGTCAACGCCTCGCTCACGGGCCACTTGGTGTTCAGCACGCTGCATACGAACGACGCGCCGAGCGCCGTCACACGTCTAATGGACATCGGCGTCAAACCCTTCCTGGTCGCTTCTTCGACGCGCGGCATTATGGCGCAGCGACTTGTCCGAAAAATCTGTTCGGCCTGCAAGGAGGAGTATCAGCCCACCGATTTGGACTTGCGCCTGCTGGGCGCGCATGCGGAACAGATTCGAGAAGCCAAACTGTATCGGGGCAAGGGCTGCAACGACTGCAATCACACCGGATACAAGGGCCGGTGGGGGCTGTTTGAAATCTTCGTGATTGATGATGAAGTGCGGCACATGATCTACGATCAAGTGACGGCGGCCGAGCTGCGCCGCAAGGCGCGGGAATTGGGAATGCGCACCTTGCGCGAAGACGGGTTGCGCAAGGCCGTGGCGGGCATGACGACGATTCAGGAGGTGCTGCGTGTCACGATGGGAGATGCTGCGTTATGAGTGCTCATATAAAAATGGATGATCTGCTTCAGTTGGTCGTCGATGAAGGCGCATCCGACCTGCACCTGACGGTGGATACGCCGCCCGTGTTGCGTATCAGCGGTGGCTTACATCCGATTGATTCCGATCCGCTGACGCCCGAGGACACGGAACGGCTCATGCGGGAAATCACAGATGACGAGCACTTGCATCGTATGGAAGAAGTGGGCGGGGCGGATTTCGGGTTCGGTTTCCGCGATCTGGCCCGCTTCCGCGTCAGCGTGTTTCGGCAAAAGGGTCATTATGGAATCGTCATGCGCCAGATTCCCAACAAGCTGATGACATTGGAAGAGATCGGTTTGCCGTCCCAAATCCGCGATCTACTCTTCCGTCCGCGCGGTCTGATCCTTGTGACGGGGCCGACCGGTTCGGGTAAGACGACGACATTGGCCAGCATGATCAACATCATTAATCATCAGCGCGACGCACACATCGTGACCGTTGAGGACCCGGTGGAATACTATCACGAGCACAATAAGAGCATCGTCACACAGCGTGAAGTGGGGGTGGACGTCAAGAGCTTCAGCCTTTCTCTGCGCGCCGCCTTGCGCCAGGACCCCGACGTCATTCTCGTCGGCGAGATGCGGGATCTGGAGACGATGGCCGCGGCCATCACGGCGGCCGAAACAGGACATTTGGTTTTCGCCACCTTGCACACCACCGGCGCCGCGCGTACCGTGGATCGGATCGTTGACGCTTTCCCGACGGATCAGCAGGAACAGGTGCGCGTACAGATGTCCGCGACCCTGGTCGCCGTGATATCGCAGGTCCTATTGCCGCGCAAAGACAAGCCGGGACGGGTGGCCGCCTTTGAAATCATGATCGCCACGGATTCGATTCGATCGCTGATTCGTGAAGGCAAGACGTATCGCATAACCTCGGACATTCAGACCGGTGGGCGTATGGGGATGGTGACGTTGGACGCCAACCTCATGGGCTTGTACGAGGAAGGGGCGATCTCCCTGGAAGATGCGGTACGGGTGGCGGACAATCCGGCCGGGCTGATCGAAAAAATAGAAGAGAGGAAATAACCTCATGAGAGGTGCGTCATGGCGAATGTAGAATTCAGGGATTCGCTGCTTCAGGAAATCAATCAGGATGGACTCCTGACGGATCAACAACTGGAGGAGATCGTCGAGGAGCATGAACGCACCGGGCGCGCCACCCGGGATATCGTGCTCGACATGCAGGTGCTGACCGAGGAGCAATTGCTTGAACTCATCGCCCGGCACCTGGGTACGGAAGTGATTGATATTCAGGGGATTGAGATTGAACCGGATATCATTCGCTCGTTGCCCGCCAGCGTGGCGCGCATGTATAACGTGGTGCCGCTGGAAGCCGACAGCGGCGCCGTCGAATTGGCGACGTGCGACCTGCTCAGCCCTGAAGTCGTCGATGAATTGATGTTCGTCCTCACGCGCGATGTTTCCTTCAAGGTGGCGAAGGAAGCCGACATCAAGAATACGCTGCAGCGCTATTACGGGGATGAAAGCGAATCCGTCAGTGAGATGTTGTCCGCTTTGGAGAATGAACTCGAGGATGCGGGGGACCTGATCAATCTCGGCACAGGCGAGGATAACGTATACGAGATAGAGACGGCGGCCAATGCCGCACCCGTGGTGCGCTTCGTCAACCTCGTGCTGTACCAGGCGGTTCAGGATCGGGCGTCGGATATCCATTTCGAGCCGTTCGAGAACGAATTCAAGATTCGCTATCGTGTGGATGGTGCGCTCTATGAAATGGCGCCGCCGCCCAAGCATTTGGCCTTGCCGGTCAGTTCGCGACTCAAGGTTATATCCGGATTGAACATCGCGGAACGGCGTCTGCCGCAGGACGGACGCATTCAATTGAATGTGGCGGGCCGTACCATTGATTTCCGCGTGTCCACGCTGCCGACACAGTTCGGCGAGAGCGTCGTGCTGCGTGTCCTGGACCGCAGTGTCGTTTCGCTCGATCTCGAAAACCTCGGTTTCCCCGACGATATCTTTGAAGATTTCACCACGGACATTGCCAAGCCCAATGGGATCATCATTGTCACCGGCCCGACGGGTTCCGGTAAGACCACCACGCTATACTCCGCTTTACGCCGTCTCAATACCATTGAGTCCAAGCTCTTGACGGCTGAGGATCCGGTCGAATACGACATCGAGGGACTCGTGCAGGTGCCGATGCACGAGGCGATCGGTTTGACTTTTGCGCGTACGCTGCGCGCGTTCCTTCGCCAGGATCCGGATATCATCATGGTCGGTGAAATCCGCGATCTGGAAACCGCCGAGATCGCCGTGCAGGCCTCCCTGACCGGGCACTTGGTGTTTTCCACGCTGCATACGAATGACGCCGCCGGCGCCGTCACCCGTTTGATCGATATGGGCGTGGAACCGTTCCTGATCTCCTCCACGTTGGAGGCCGTGTTGGGGCAGCGCCTGGTCCGCACCATTTGCAAGGATTGCCGCACGGAGTTCGAGCCCGAGGACGAACAATTGGACCTGCTCGGCTTGAGCCGCGCGCAGATCGAAGGACGTCCGTTCTTTTTCGGCGCCGGATGCCAGAAGTGCAATGACACGGGGTACCGCGGGCGGCGCGGAATCTACGAATACTTGCGTATCAGCGACCCGATCCGCACCTTGATATCCGAACGGAAACCTTCACTGGTTATGCGTGAAAAAGCGGTGGAATTGGGTATGCGCACCTTACGTGAAGACGGAATTCGGTGTATTTTGGACGGGTATACCACGGTCGAAGAAGTGGTGAAATATACCTGATACGCGGATTAGTGTTTGATGTTCGCGCGTGCGCCGATTAGGCTGATACGCAGATCGTTGGAGAAGAACTTATGCCGACATACACGTTTACCGCCATGGACGCCAAAGGCAAGGAGCAGACCGGCACGGTCGACGCTTCGAGTCAGTCATCCGCGCTGTCCATCATCCGCGAGCAGGGACTGTTCCCGACCAAAGTCGAAGAGGCCGGCGCAGCCTCCGCGACGGCGACCGCAAAAGGCGGTAAGAAGAAGGCCCCGGCGGCTAAGAAGGCGAAGGGCGCCAAGTCTTCGTCGTTGAACATGGAAATTCGCATGCCCGCTTTTCTCCAGCGGGTCAAGCCGAAGCAATTGATGACCTATACGCGCCAATTGGCCACGCTGATCAATGCCGGCCTACCGCTCATGCGCAGTCTGCAGGTCATCCTGAAACAGGAAAAGCATCCGCTATTGGTGCGTGCCACAAGCGAAATCATCGAGGGCATTCAGTCCGGCAGCACATTTGCGGAAGCGCTGAGCCAGCATCCGCGCGTTTTCAATCGCCTGTACGTCAACATGGTCAAGGCGGGTGAACTCGGCGGTGTATTGGATGTGGTGTTGGAGCGACTGGCCGAGTTCATGGAGAAGGCGCAGCGTATCCGCAATAAGGTCGTCAGCGCCATGGTGTATCCGATTGTCGTGTTGCTCATGGCCGTTGGTATCGTCACCTTCCTCATGATCGTGATCATTCCGAAATTCGAGGCCATTTTCGACGACCTGTTGGGCGAGGGCGGTTTGCCGGCCCTTACGCAAATGGTCATGAACGCGAGCGATACCATTGCAAACCGGTCCATACCGCTCATTCTATCCATTGTGGCGCTTGTGATTCTTATCAAAATACTGGGCAAGACGACATTCGGGCGATATGGGTTGGACTGGATTAAATTGCGGATGCCGATTTTCGGCGTGCTCATCAGCAAGACGGCCATCGCGCGATTTACCCGCACGTTGGGCACGCTCATGACGTCCGGCGTCCCCGTATTGCAGGCCCTCAACATCGTGCGCGACACGTCGGGCAATGAGGTCATTGCCCGAGCCGTTAATGTCATCCACGACGCGGTGAAAGAGGGCGAAAACATGGCGCCCCCCATTCAGTCGTGCGGAGTGTTTCCGCCCATGGTCGTCAGTATGGTGGAAGTCGGCGAGGAAACGGGTGAACTGCCCGAGATGCTCATGAAGATTGCCGACAACTACGATGATGAGGTGGACAACACCGTCGCCGGTTTGACGTCCATTATCGAGCCGCTGCTCATCGTGTTCCTGGCGCTGGTCGTCGGCACGATCGTCATCGCCTTGTTCCTGCCGCTGATCTCGATCATCGGCCAGATCGGCGCGTAAACGCGATCTTCCAACGATTGGAAAATCGAGCGAAAAAAGTTCCAACGATTGGAAAACAGCCCTGAATTCTTTTCCAATGATTGGAAAAATCCGCCAAAAATCTTCCAACGATTGGAAACATCTGCTTTGTAGAAATCATCCCAGAAACGCTGCGGAAGGCGGATAGCAGGGCGAGCGCCCTACCTGATTCATTG
>SKZA01000152.1 GCA_007127595.1 Kiritimatiellia bacterium | reverse complement strand
TAGCCTTTCAGGATCTCCACGCACTCCTCAATGGTCTCCGACTCGATTGAACCCGAGGCGAACGTATCCTTGCCCAGGTTCACCGGATGTTGCAGCGCCTCCAAACTGCGCACGTGTCCCTTCTCATCGATCTCCGCAATTTCCATGCGAATCGCCGACGAGCCCACGTCGATGACCGCCACCGGCCGGGTGGCGGCTGTGGTCGCTGTGCTCTTATCCGTTACTGCCAAGGCCCGCTCCATTCTGTACGTTGCAACGCTTCATATTCGGTTGTGATGAGGAGTTGATGTGCATTCTATTTCGAGGCCGCGTCCGCCGCCAGCGCCGCCGCGCCCATGACCCCGGCGTCGTCGCCCAATTCCGCGGGCGCAATGGTCAGGGCATCGGCATACGCTTTCAAGGCCTTGCGCTTGATCGTCTTGCGCACTTCATCCACGTAGATGTCCGACAACGCCTCGACCAGTCCGCCGCCAAGAACCAACACGTCCGGCGCCAACAGATTCACGACGCCGGCCACCGTCGTGCCCAATATGCGCGCCGCGTGCCGGACAATCTCTTCCACCACCTGGTCGCCGGCGGCAATCGATTTCGCCAACGCGCCGCTCTTGATCTTGTCGATGCTCGTCCCGCCCAGCGCCTGCAAGGCCGGCGCCTGGCCTCGGTACACCGCCTGCGCCGCCTGCGCGGCGATCGCCAGACGGCTAGTCATCGATTCTAGCGAACCCCATTGCCCCGGCGCCGCCACCGGCCCGAGCGGATCGACCGGGAAATGGCCGATCTCCATGCACGAGCCCGTGCGACCGCGAAAGATCTTCCCTTCATAAATGCACGCGCCTCCAAGACCCGTGCCCGGGAACACGCCCAATACGCAGCGCGCGCCTTTGCCGGCGCCGAACCGGTACTCGCCGTACGTTCCCGCGTCCACGTCATTCGCAATCACCGCCGGGCAGCCGAACGCCTTTTCCAACGTCTTCTTCACGGGCACATTGTCCCACCCCAGGTTCGGCGCATGCAGGATCACGCCCTTATCCAACTCAAGCGGGCCCGGACATCCCGCGCCGATCCCGCCGAGATCTTTACGAGCGACACCCGCCTCATCCAGCGCGCCGGCAATCGCCTGTGTCATGCGCTCCAGGCCGGCCTCCATCCCCTCGTTTCCCTTTGTCTTCACGCGTTTGGAACCGACCTTGCAGAACTTGGCGTCATATACCACCGCCAGCATCTTTGTCCCGCCCAGATCGAAGCCGACCCAATAGTGCTTCTTCTCGCTCATGCAACATCCCCTTTATTCGTGCCGCGCATTGGACGCCAGCATACGCCAGCCCCATCCCCGAAGAAAGGCCAAATTCGCGCGAACACGCTATTTCCCATCATAGCCGATCCATCCGGAAGTACACGCGATGCTTCACGGCCAAACGCCTGATGCTGAATAGAGAGATCCTTGCAGAAATGAATTCCATGTCGTTCTCTGCGTCATCGGAATCCTTCCCGGACGGGACAGCGCCCGTCCCTCCAGATGATCACGGATGGCTACTGGAGGGACGACCTCCGTGTCGTCCTCCCGTGGGATCACACTTATCGAAGTGTGATCCCGGCGGCATGAGGGAGAAAACGCGATTGGCCATGCGCATACGCCATTCCGCTAGCCAAATCGGCGAACGACTCTTAAAGTGTATGTCCGGCATGAGCACAATGGTGGACATTCTATCCCTCTCCGAACACGTGGATCAGCGCGTGACCCTGCGCGGCTGGCTCTACGGTAAACGGTCCGGCGGGAAAGTGGCGTTTCTGCTGGTGCGCGACGGCACCGGCCTGTGCCAATGCGTCGTCGAAGCGGAAACCGCGGACGCGTTTGCACACGCGAACGAACTCAGCCAGGAATCGTCCCTGCACATAACAGGAACCGTTCGTAAAGACGAGCGCGCGCCCGGCGGCTACGAGTTGCTCGTGGCGGAGGTGCGCCCCATCCAACTTGCAAAGGATTACCCGATTACACGCAAGGCGCACGGCGTGGATTTTCTCATGAACCATCGCCACCTCTGGTTCCGCACGCCGCGTCAGTCGGCGATTCTCCGAATTCGCCATCGCCTCATCCGAGCCATGCGCGAATTCTTCGACGAACGCGGATTCACCCTCATCGATACGCCACTCCTGCAACCCGGCGCGGCGGAAGGCGCGGGCACGTTGTTCCCTGTCAACTTCTTCGACGAGGAAGTCTACCTGGCGCAAACCGGCCAGCTTTATCTGGAAACCGCCGCCATGGCCTTGGGCAAAGTCTATTGTTTCGGCCCTACGTTCCGCGCCGAAAAATCCAAGACGCGCCGGCATCTGGCCGAATTCTGGATGATCGAACCGGAAATCGCCTTTGCCGAATTGCCGGACCTGACCGACTTGGCGGAAGCGTTTATCACGCATATCGTGCAATCCGCGCTTACGCATTGTCGCACCGACCTGGAAAGCGCCGGCCGTGACACCGCGCCCCTCGAACGGATTGCGCCGCCGTTCCCGCGCATCACGTACACGGAAGCGGTGGATCTCCTGCACAGCGACGAGGTGCATGAACGTCTCATGTCCGAACTGGAACGTGACCGCACGCGCCTGAAAAAGTTGCAGGACGAACTGGCCCGCACGGAACAGGAACGCGAAGCGGCGCGAAAAGGATGGCAACAGGACAAACTCGACCAACAAATCCTCGCCTTGCGCGACAAGATTCGCGAACTGGACACCGATTTGCGAAACCGTCCGCAACATATCGAGGACGCGCGCGCGTTCGAGTGGGGCCGCGACCTGGGCGGGGACGAGGAAACGATCCTCTCGCGACACTTCGAGAAGCCCGTCATCATCACGGAATATCCGAAGGACGTGAAAGCCTTCTATATGAAACCCAAACCGGACGATCCGCGCGTCGTTTTGAACCTCGACGTGATTGCGCCGGAAGGGTACGGCGAAATCGTCGGCGGCAGCCAACGCGAAGATGATGTGGACGCGTTGCTCGCGCGCATGCGCGCCGAAGGGATGGACCCGGCGCCGTACGAATGGTATTTGGATCTGCGCCGCTACGGCAGCGTACCGCACGGCGGGTTCGGACTCGGTGTGGAACGGACCGTCGCCTGGATATGCGGCCTGCGCCATATCCGCGAAACGATTCCGTTCCCGCGCATGATGGGGAGGATGATCCCATGACCACATTCCGCGATAGACCGCGCATCGGCGTGCTCGGACCCAACCAATGTTCGCCGGAGGAGGCGCAACTCGGCTTTGAAGTCGGCGCTGAACTTGCCCGGCGCGGCGCCGTGCTGTTGTGCGGCGGATTAGGCGGCATGATGGAAGCCGCCGCGCGCGGCGCGAAGGCGGAGAACGGATTGACCATCGGGATGCTCCCCGGGGACTCGGATCAAGACGCTAACGAGTACATCGACCTGCCCTTGCCCACCGGCCTCGGGGCCATGCGCAATTTTCTGCTCGTGCGCACCTGTCACGCGGTCATTGCCGTGCATGGCGCGTACGGGACACTTTCAGAGATCGCCGCGGCGTTGCGCTTGAAGGTACGGGTGGTCGGTTTGCATTCGTGGTCAGTCGTTCGCGACGGACAACTCGATCCGGGCATCCTTGTGGCGCACACGGCAAAAGAGGCGGTAGATTTGGCAATCGGAGGGAATAGCGATGGGCCTTGATATGAACAAGACAGAAAAATGGAACATGGGCCGCCTGATGGAGCTGGCCACCGGCTACTGGAAATCCGCCGTCCTCTCGGCGGGCGTCGACCTCGGTATTTTCGATGCCTTGTCCGACGGAACCGCGACCGCTGCATCGCTTGCAAAATCATGTAACGCGTCGCCGCGCCATCTTGCGGAAGTGCTCGACGCGCTGGTCGCCCTGGAACTGCTGGTAAAGGTCGACGGCCAATACGGGATCGCGCCGGGCGCGAACGACCTGGTGAGCCGGCGCAGTCCGACCTGCATCCTCGATGCGCTACGTTTCAATATGGATCTGTATCCTTTATGGGGGCGGCTGGCTGATTCCGCGCGCAAAGGCGAGCCGGCTATTCCGCCCGGCGCGCATTTGGGCGCCGACCCCGAGCGTACGCGTCGTTTCGCAGTGGGCATGCACAGCCGCGCGCTCGGCATGGCGCCCGCCGTACTGCCGGCCATCGACCCAAAAGACGCACGTACGCTGCTCGATATCGCCGCCGGTCCCGGCACATTCAGTCGGATGCTCGCCGAACAACATGAATCGCTGCATGTAACGCAATTCGAGTTGCCCGCCGTTCAGGCCGTGGCGCGCGAGTTGACCGCCGCAAGTCCGGCGGCCGATCGCATCCATTTTCAACCCGGCGACTATCATAAGGACGCGTTGCCGACCGGATTCGACATGGCGTTGCTGTGCGGCGCGATTCATCAGGAAGACGAAGCATTCGCCACGCAGCTCTTCGAGCGGGTCAAAGCGGCGCTTAACGAAGGCGGTCGCTTTCTGATTGTGGACATGATGCTGGATCCCGATCGAACCGGTCCCCTGTTCTCGAATCTGTTTTCCATTAACATGATGCTGACCAGTCCGCGCGGTCGCGTGTTCACGGCCGAGTCCCTTGAAAGATTGCTGAAGAAGGCCGGGTTTGCAGACGTCATGCTCACGCAACCGCCTTGGTCGCCGTACTGGATACTGGAAGCGCAATAATGGCGCGCGGGCAGTATAAGGGATCGTTTCCTTCATGCGTGGGACGGGGCGGAGCAGCGATCATCATCGGCCTGCTCCTATCGGGCACGGCGGTGTCGGCGGAGGATGAGGATGCGTCTTCCGAACGCCGCGGGCCCCCAACCCGGCCGTTCTTCCTGCAGCTCGGCTATACGCCATCTCAAATCTTCCGTGCAGATTTTCGTGACGAACCGGGACGCGTTACCGTCCTGCATCATGATGTCAGTGGAACGGTCATCGTTCCTTTGCGTGATCGGGGGCTGGTCAATGTAACTCTTTCCCGGGACTGGCTCACATACCGATTCCGCCAGAATGAGCTACTGGAGGGAATTCTTGAAGACGTACGCGAAACCCAGGTCCACGCGGTGTATATGGGGCGGATCAACCCGGACTGGTCTTTGTTCGCCATGGGCGGCATACGGTGGTCGGCCGAACACGGGGCCTCTCATGACGATGCGCGGATGCAGTCCGGGATGATTCTTTTCCAGCGGTCTTGGCTCGAAAATCTAGAGGTTGGCGTGGGCATGCTTGCGGCATCGCGTTTGGACGATAAGCCGTTGGCCATTCCCATGGCGTCGATAAACTGGGATATGACGGAACGCCTGCGCCTACGCACCACGCGCGGGCTGAACCTTCTTTATCAATTGGACGAAGCGGGACGATGGGACCTCGCGCTGAACGGTGAATATCATTCGCGGTACGTGCGACTGCGCGACGACGGCCCCGCGCCAAGCGGCATCTTTCGAAGCCGACTCATCGCCACTACGCTTGCTATATTGTACCGTCCCAATCCGGGCGTTCGGCTTGGAGCAGAAATCGGATTCATTCCATGGCGTAAGATCACCATTCGGGACGAGAACGAAACAACGGTATTTGATTCCAAGACCGACCCCGGTCTGTCCGCAGCCTTCACAGCCAGTATGACCTTTTGATATACTTTGCGTCATGACCACTTCCGGCACACCCGCCATTCGCCTGAAGAAAGGGCGCGAACGCATTGTGCTGCAGGGCCATCCCTGGATCTTTTCAGGCGCGGTGGAACAACTCGACACAAACATGGCCGTTGGAACGGAAGCCGACGTGCTGGCATACGACGGCGTTTGGCTGGGCCGCGCCCTAGTGCACCCCAGCGCGTCCTTGTGCGCGCGCCTGTATACCCGTGACGAGAAGGAGTTCATCAACGAAGAACTCTTCTGTCGGCGCTTGGATGAGGCTGTTCGTTTTCGCGACCGCTTATTCGGCGCGGGGTCCGCATCGCTTTCGCAAACCAACGCCTATCGCCTGGTCTTTTCCGAAGCGGACGGCTTGTCCGGCCTGATTGTCGACCGGTACGCCGACACGCTTTCCATCCGCGTCTCCGCCGCCGTATTGGTTCCCTATATTGACGCGTTGATCGAGCATCTGCGCATCCGCACGGGCTTGGATCGCGTCATCGTGCGAACCGAGGACGCGGATCGGGAGGGGATCGATGCGCAGGAAGTGATGAAGCGAACCACCTGCCCGCCCGAAAAGACGGAGATCATCGAACACGGGCTGCGCTTTACTGTGGATGTCGCCGGCGGTCAGAAGACCGGCTTCTATCTGGATCAACGCGATAATCGGAAGGCCGTGGCGGAGTGGTGTCGCGATCGACGCGTATTGAGCGCCTATTGCTATACCGGCGCATTTGAGACGCATGCGGCGGTCGCCGGGGCGGCCATGGTGACCGGCGTAGACGTTTCGCAACCGGCCCTGGACCTCGCACGGTATCATGTGGGCAAACATGCCCCGGATATCCCTGCGGACTTCATCCCGGGTGATGTGCCGTCTGTTCTACGCTCATTCCGCGACGCGCGGAAGACGTTTGACCTGATCATTCTCGATCCGCCGCGCTTTGTATCACACGAAAAGAGCAAGGCGCGCGGGATGCGCGCCTATAAGGATATAAACCGACTGGCGATGCTGCTGTTGTCGCCGGGCGGTTTGCTGGCTACTTTCTCCTGTTCCGGCCTGATGTCCGGACAGGATTTCGACACGGCGATCGCGTGGGCCGCTCAGGATGCCGGCCGGCCGATTCAACAGATCGGACGTTTCACGCAGCCCCCCGACCATCCCGTCCGGATCGGCTTTCCGCAAAGCGAGTACCTGAAGGGTTTGCTTTGCCGGGTGCTCTAGCCCTGACCGGGACAGGGCATGCAGCCACGCCGCAATAACGCGGTGATGGAACATCGAGAAATGAAACAGCGGATTGTTCCAAAATCGCGTCAGGCGCCGGAAATCAGATCAAGCGTTTTTTCATTAGACAATATTGACAAATATACGATGACTGGTTAATTATGTTGGTTCTTTAAGGTGGGAAAGTATGGCGTCCGACCGTCAGATGTCCAAGAACGATGCCTGGATCGAACGAAGCAGCTTATTCCGTGAGTGGGATGAGATGAAACAGGAGATCCTCAAGCATAAGTGGTACGAGAGCGAGAAAGTCGGCCACGACATCGGATGGGATCGCGCCTCCATGGATTGGTTGATACGTCACGGGAAGAAGCATTCAAGCAGCAAACGTGGGAAATGAAACTCCGCCTCTATCGCGTTCTAACCCCTTCGACCTCATCCAGCGACAACGCATGGATCGAGAATACTCTGCTTGTCCGCCGTTGCAAGCAGCTCAAATCCGAGGTGGAGGTGCATAAATGGTACGAGAGCGAGAAAGTCGGCCACGACATCGGATGGGATCGTGCGTCCATTAATTATACCGTCCGACAGGTCCTCCAACACGACGGGTAAGCCTGCTCCTTTTCTCTTTCTTTCCGCCGACGGCGCGCTAGTCTGATTCCATGTCCTCCCGACGCGCCATCAGCAAGAAAGACAAGGCCCGCTGGCAAGTGGAACGCGAACGTTTCCAACTGGAAGATCGGCGTCCCCCCGCCCCTTACCGCGTATTTACGTGTGAACAGGTTATGCCGTCGCTGATGAAGAAGATCGGTCTCGAACAACCTCATTGGGAACGCACATTGGAGCGCGAATGGCTGAACTTGGTGGGCGAACAGGTCGCCCGGCACACACGGCCGGGACGCCTGCAACACGGCATTCTCTACGTGTTCGTTGCCAACTCCGTCTGGCTCGCCGAACTGCGCCGTTTCGGTGAAAAAGCCATGCTGGACAACCTGCAGAAAGAATACGGACGCACACGCATCAAGGGCATCCGCCTGCAGTTGGATCCGGAGCCGGGAGTAAGAAGTAAGACGTGAGACGTAAGAAGTTGTAAGATCGAAGAGGGAAGTCGGTACACCCTCGCCACCTTCCGACGCCTTACTTCTTACGTTCTACTTCTTACGTTTTACTTCTTACGTTTTACTTCTTACTTCTCACGTCTTGCTGATCACTTCCAGCGGTCGCTTCGGATCGCCGGCCAGGTGCAAGGTCTGCGTCGGGAAGGCGAAGTCGATGCCTTCCTCATTGTAGCGGCGCAATAGTTCATGATTCACCCATTCACCGAACGCGCAGAACGCCCACCAGTCCGGCGGGTGATACCAGTAAATCGCAAAGATGTTGAGCGACGTATCGTTGAAGTCATTGAAGTACACCCGCGGCGGCATCTCAGGATTCATGCCTTCGTGATCCGCCAATATCTCCTTCAAGATATCAACCGCGCGCTTCACCTTTTCCGGCGGGGTATCATACGTGATGGTGATATTCATGATGCGGCGGATATTCGGGCGCTTCCCGATGTTCTGAATGGTTCGGTTCGCCAATTCGCCATTTGGGATCGTGACCAAGTGCCCTTCCAGTGTACGAATTCGCGTGGAACGGAAACCGACTTGCTCAACGGGTCCGTCATGGCCGTCGACCAGCACGCGATCGCCCAATTCGAACGGCTT
>SKZA01000173.1 GCA_007127595.1 Kiritimatiellia bacterium | reverse complement strand
GTGTCTCGGGGCGGTATTGTGCGGGTGCAATGCGATAGAGATGGGAGGCATTCGCTTCAAACCGTTCGGTAGAACGTTCGCCACCGTGCCACTCCAGTTGGCCGTTGAAGCCGTGGCGACCCCGGATCGTTGTTGAAACGAACCCGATGTGCGGGCCTGGATCACGTCCGTCAACCCACTCGATGCCGCCGTGGACAGAGGCGCGCCAAGTATCAATTGGGCCGGTGTCCCGTTGAATCACTCGCTGCATTACACGCAGTGATCCATATCGCCAGCCGTCGCCATCGTTTTCAAGGTCGAGCTTTGCGGCGAATACGGGAGAGAAGCCATACGAGGATTTTAGCTCCCACAGCTGTTCACGCGTCGATCCGTCTTTTAACGTAGGCGATGTCCAGAGCAGGCGTTGATAAAGCGCCTCGCTGCCCGGATGCGTGGCCGCCTCCATGAAGGTCGGCTCTTGCGCCCACGCGATACTGCTGACTAGAATGGTCAGGATGGCAAGGTAGCGCATCGCTTATTCCTCCGCCTGTTGAGCGGATTGTAGTGTAAAGCCTCCGCGCCGGACGGCTTCGGCAAAAGCCGAAACGGGCAAGGTCTCGCCCTCAGTCAGCGTGATACGGATATCGCCGGTATCCAGATCTGGATAAAGCTCCTCCACGCCGGGTAGTCGTTGTAGATGCTGATCCAGATTGCTAGCGCAGAGCGGACAGCTCATGCCATAAACCGTCAATACAATCTCGCCAGAGAGCGGTGTGTCATCCGACAACAGCGGCGAGGGGGAAACAGTGGCGCAAGCGGCAAGAATAGACACGAGGCCACAAAATACAAACGCACGATAAACTTTTGTCATGATTGATCTCCTGCAAAAGATGGGTGAATGGTTTTCGAGGGAAGCACGAAAACCATTCAACAACGCCAAATTTGCAGGAGGGCCAGATCGTCTGTGCGGACTGACGCAGAGGTGCGGGCGCACGGAAGGAGGTTTCGCTCAAACGATGTCTGCTGCGTCACTTGACGGCCAGAGATGTGCGCTGAACATAAAGAGGGATTACCTTCAAACGTGCTGCGACGGAGTGATGTCGTGCAAAAGGCTGGAGAGGATGATCCGCACTCGCATGCGGCGCGGGGCGACGTGTCGCAACACGTCGTCACTTCTTGCTCGATGGTGCAGCAGCAGGCGCCCCGTTGTATATCACCCGGACAAGAAAACTGTTGCCCTGGATCCGCAACAAGCAGGACCGCGATCAGGCAAGACAGTATGAAAATATAAGCCTTCGGCATGCGTACAAAATAGCTGTGATTGATCGCGGGTCAAGCATGGCGTTTGCAGGGGGGGGCCTTGGTGATTGATGCGGCTGATTGCCATACACCGATTCCTGCATTATAGGTACATCATGGAGCTGGGTGTAGAATATATCAACAACCTATGGAGCGTGCTGCTGGAGCTGGCGCCGTGGCTGCTGCTGGGTTGTCTGGCGGCGGGTTTGATTCACGTGTTGATTCCGCCGGGTGCAGTTAAGCGTCAGTTGGGCCGTCCGGGCTTTGGCGGCATTTTTAAGGCTGCGCTGGCCGGTGTGCCCATGCCGCTGTGTAGTTGCGGCGTGATTCCGGCCGGTATTGGACTGCACAAGGACGGTGCAAGTCGCGGGGCGAGTGTCAGCTTTCTGGTGGCAACGCCGCAAACGGCGGTGGATACCACCTTGGTGAGCTATTCTTTTCTCGGTTGGCCTTTTGCACTATTCAAACTGCTCAGCTCGTTCTTTACCGGCCTATTCGCGGGCATGCTCGCGCAACGGTTCGGTGGGCCGGACGAGAAGCTGGAGCAAGAGCCCGCCCAAATCGTCAACGCGCCCGAGATCAAGCCGTCGCGTTATCCGACATGGGGAAAGAAGATCTTGGGTGTCTGGTCCTTCGGCATTCATGACCTGTTGTATATGGTCTGGGGCTGGGTGGTCATGGGGGTGCTGGTATCGGCCGCGCTGACGACCTTTGTGCCGACCGACTTCTTTGCTGAAACGCCCTATACCTCTGGATTTGGTGGTTTGCTATTGGCCCTGCTGATTTCGCTGCCGATGTATGCCTGCTCGACGGCGTCGGTTCCGATCGCGGCGGGGTTGGTGCATGCCGGGTTGCCCGCCGGGGCGGCCCTCGTCTATTTGGTGGCGGGCCCGGCCACCAATGTGGCGACAATCGGCGTGATTTATCGGGTGTTTGGCGGGCGTGTCATCACGATCTATTTAAGTGTGATTATTGGCAGCAGTTTGCTGTTTGGGACCTTTCTGGATTTTCTCGTCGATATGCGCGCTATGCGGATTCATGATCATGCCGGTCATGAGCACGCATCGGGTGTCGCCGTCTTGTCTGCGATCTTTCTGTTAATCCTCCTCGCGTACTTCGCATTTCGCGATGCGCGCAAGCGATTACGCGTCGTTCGCATAAACACTTGTGGGTAGGACAGCGTACCGAGAAGTTGCTAGAGTCTCTATTCAGAACAGATCGGATCGGACGCGCAGGAAGCCGATGGGCGCGTCCGGATGGTCGACCCGGTAGGTGCGGATTTCCATTCCGGGATCATGATGGACTGGTTCCGACTCGATGAGTTCGAGATCGGCGTCCGACCAATCGGGCGGCGTAAGCAGTGTGGCAAATTCCGCGGCGGGCATGATGCCGCCGGATTGGAACCGCATACGCGCGCGAATGCCGGGTAGAAATTCTTCTTCGTCCTCCAGCCATACGAATTCTACCGAAGCCTCTTCGCCGAAGGCGTATCGCTGCATATTGCTGATATCGTCTGCCAGCGGCATCGCTGATGGCCCGCTGATAGTTTCGTCCGCGATGTGGTCCGGGGTGAACATCGTCTGCCGCCAGTGCTCGTACGAATCAAAGCCCCCTCCGTCGGTGATCTGGAAGCGGAACATGTCCGTTGTGTTTGTGATCACGGTATTACCGCTCAGGGCCTCCACTTCCATATAGAGGTCATACGTCCCAAGGTGGGAGAATGCCCAGTTGTAGTGCAAGTGGTCGCCGGCTTGGATCAGTAAGGAGCCGGCGGGAAACCCGGTAAGGGTATTCATGGGTACGTTGGCAGAGCCGACGAAGAGCGAGAAGACGCCATCTTCGGGGCCGGTCATGTCGATCAGGGTGAATCGGTATTGATTCGCGCCGAGCGCGGACAGAGATGGGTCCTCCGTGCTGAATCCGAGGTAGGGTACCGTGTTGGGTACGCCACCGGATGGGAGGATGTAAATCGGCTCGCCCGGGCCGACCCCGAGAAAATCCCAAGCGGACGCAGCGGGCCGACTCAACGGCGGAGTCGTCTCGTCGAAAACGCCGAGCGCGCGCAATCCGGCGGCGGGATAGTCCGGGGCGGTGATTTGGCCATCAATTACAGCGAAGTCGTTCTTCCAGTAGCCGACCAATTCGCCCTCCACGATGCGCACCCCGATGTCCATGTGCCCCTCGGTGTAAGACCGATAGCCGAAACCTTCGAATGCGAGGGCTGGGTGACAGTAGCAGGCCAGGACGGCAAAGACGATGATCGATATTCTCATTCAGTGTGTCCTCTGAGAAACGGATGCGCATGCATTGTCAACCCGTTCACAAAGCCTGTTGCCGGTATGCGCGGAATAGCATCTAATCGGCATATCTCAGCAAAAATCCGTTTGTAGGGTCGCCGTAAGGCGATTGAATGACCTGCTCGCCTCGAAAGAACCGCCTCACGGCGGCCCTACGTACACCGCGTTAGTAGGGTCGCCGTAAGGCGATGGAATGACCTGCCCCCATCGAAAAGACCGCCTAACGGCTTCCCTGCCAAACAGCCTGCCAGAACAAACGCGGACGGCGCAGAGCACCGTCCTATGAGCAAAGCCTCAACCCTCCTTCGCCAACCGCTGCTTCCTCAAGAATCCGCCAAAGCCGAGACCCAGCAGCACCAGGGCCAGCGTGGACGGTTCGGGAATGACGTTAAAACTCAATGTGCTTTGTCCCGCAGGTGCGATGCCTCCGTAGGTGCCGCCAACACCTTCGAAATCGAATACCAAGGAGTAATCACCCAACTCTGAGAAACCAAAGTTGTAATGATCATGGCCCCAGTTGGGAAAGTCATGCGACAGGTCGTTGTCATCGGTATTGATTAAGATCACCTGGTTGTCAAAGGTGTCCCAGGAGATTATCGCAAAATCAGGCGAACCAGGTGCGTTCAACGCGGTGTTGTTATACGTGGATTCAGCCAAATTCAGTGACAAGCGAAAGTTGTCGAACTGGTTAGCTACGGTGTTTGTTCCAATCCCCAGATCCACTTCGTCCTCCCGCAGCCGAGTCCGGATGCCGAGATCAGCTGTAGAGCCGTCCGCCAAGAAAGGAGATCCGTTGGCGCTGGAAATGTAGAAGTCGGTACTGCCCACGGTCAATTGCGTCGTGAGATGTAAGTTGACCGTCAGGGTGTTGAATTGCCAGTCGTCGCCATGCCCGACACTACCCGTAAAGTCAGGGAATTGGGTGCTTAAGCCACTCGCTACCGTAGTCCCCTTGTTGCGGAACACATTGTGCCAAGTGCCGGCTACAGAGGGATTGCCTCCGGATTCATAGAACCAATTGATGTCGGCACTACCTCCAGTTAACACGATATCCGCTTTTGCGGATGCCAAGCCGAATCCTACCGCACCTGCGAGC
Organism: Kiritimatiellia bacterium; assembly: GCA_007127595.1. Taxonomy (GTDB): domain Bacteria; phylum Verrucomicrobiota; class Kiritimatiellia; order SLAD01; family SLAD01; genus SKZA01. The sequence continues at coordinate 3,926 of SKZA01000173.1, read as the reverse complement.
AGTAGGGCCCAAGTCGTTTTGCTCAGATATGTTTTCATTTTGCCTCCTTATTCGATGCTTTTGCCTTTGATTCCGAACCTGTTTGGCATACACTACCAGTGATAATGAAGTATCAATAGCATTAAGGGGCGGGGGTGTCAAGAGGTGGGGTCAAATATTTCTGAAAAGACTGCGGGTCGCGTCTGGGCGGTGCCCGGCATATACGTGCTGGCCTTTGCGGGCGGCGCGACGGCGTTGGCGCATCAGCTGCTGTGGACCCGGCGTATGGTCGATTTGCTGGGCGCGAGCGCAGGCTCCGCCGCGCGCGTGTTCGGCTGTTTCTTCCTGGGCCTCGCCTTGGGCGCCATGGCGGGCGCGGTGCTGGCGGGACGGGTACGCCGTCCATGGCGCTGGTTGGGCGCAGCGGAAATAGGCATCGCGCTCTTCTCTGTCCCTATCCTGCTACTGCCGTGGTGGGCGGACGGCCTTTGGCCGTGGCTGGGGCCGGATCGCCTGACCGGCCTGACGGGCGGCACGCTGAAGACGGCCTTGTCGGTCCTGCTGGTGCTTCCGCCCGCTGCGGTAATGGGCCTGTTCCTGCCTTTGGCGGTGCGGGATTGGCCGCCCACTCGCTCGCCGAAAAATCCCGATCCCGGATTATGGCTCTATGCCGTGAATACGGCCGGCGCCGTGCTCGGACTCTTTGCCGTATCCGCCTGGCTTTTGCCGCGCTTTTCCATGCTGCCAGTCATGACGTTGATCATCGCGTGCAACGTACTCGCGGCCATCGGTTGCGGACTCGTCGACATTCTGCTGGGTTCATCGGTCCGTACGCCTGCGCCGCCGCCATCATTGAAGGCAACCCGCCCGGCGCGGCCTTATCTGGTGATGGCGGCGGTCTCCGGATTTTTGGTCATGGCGACGGAGGTGATGGCGTTATTGATGACGCAATTATTGGCGCCACTTTCTTTCTTTGCGCCCTCGGCGGTTTTGGGAAGCTTCATTGCGGCTTTGGCACTGGCCGCGTTTATTGTGGCGGCGGGGGCGCGACGTCCGTTCTTTCATGAGAACGGAATGGTGCCGGTCTTGTTGGCCGCGGGCTTGTTGATCGCGTTGAGCCCGCTGATCTTTCATGCCTTGGCGCCTCATTTCCCGTTTGCGGCGGGTAGCCGTTCACTTTGGTTCTTTCTCTTGTACTTGAGCTGTTTTGTGCTGCTGGTTTTCGGACCGGCGGTGTGCGTGGCCGGTTTGTGGTTTCCCTTGATTGCGAACGCCTCGGGCCGGCCGGATGACGCGCAAAGCCGCCTGCGTTGGGGGTGGTTGTTGGCGGCGAACGGGCTGGGCGGGTTGGCCGGCGCGGAGGTCGGGTATCGGTTGCTCTTGCCCTTGTTCGGTCCGTATCGCGGATTGGGCGTCATCGGATTTGCGTATCTCGTGGCGGCTTGGATTTGTCTGCCGCAGAGAACCCATCCGGCTTTGACATGGGCGGTGCGTGGCGCGATGACGGTCGTCGCGGGCCTGCTGTTGTTTGCATTGCCCCGTCTGCATCCCGTGCATCCGACGCTGGCGCCCAATCTGATCGCGGAAAGGCATGGACGAGAGGGGAGCTTGGCGATCCTGGACCATCCGCAAATGGGACGCGCGATGCTGTTGCAGAACCAGTATGTCCTGGGCGCTTCCGCTGCGCGCGCGGAAGCCGAACGGCAAGCGCACATCCCTTTGCTTCTGCACCCCGCACCCGCGCGCGTGGCATTTATCGGTCTGGCGACAGGGATTACGGCGGGCGGCGCACTGGCGCATCCGGCGGTGGAACGCATCGAGGCGGTGGAAATCTCCCATGCGGTAACGCGGGCGGCGCGCGAATGGTTTGGTAACTATAACCGAGGCGTTATGGACGATCCGCGCGTGCGTATCATTGTAGAAGACGGCCGCACCTGGTTGGCGGCGCACGAGCACGCGTTTGACGTTATCGTCTCGGACCTGTTCCTTCCGTGGGGTCCCGGAGAAGGTCGCCTTTACACCGTGGAGCATTTCATGGCGGCGCGGCGCGCGTTGCGTGACGGCGGACTGTTCTGTTTATGGCTGCCGATGTATCAACTGGATAACGACCAATTCATGGTGATCTTAAATACGTTTCTGCGGGTCTTCCCCGAGGCGAACGTATTTATAAGGGAAACCGGCGATGTGGCGCCTGTTTTGGGATTAATGGGCAGGACATCGAGGCCGCCGGACGGGCCACAGATATCACGACGGGTTCGGGACACCGGGCTCGAAGACCCTTATGTGGGCGAAGAGGATCGGCTGCGCGCGTTGTCGGTGGGCACGGCGCGCACCGGCTTGGTGCGCGGGCCGGTGAACACGCTGGACAATCTATGGATCGAACTCCATGCAGGGCGCCTGCGCATTCTGGAGGGCGAGACGGGCCCCTATCTGCGCGGCGAGCGCTGGGGACGTTGGATGGAGGCGTTTCGGGGCGAGTTGACAAGAACATCGAACATTGAACATCGAACACTGAACGCCGAACGTTGAAATCTCAGGACTTCGATGTTCAGCGTTGAGCGTTCAGTGTTGGACGTTCAGCTGCCGCAATTATGGCGCCTCTCCCGGTTCGCCGATGTTGCGACCTTCGTCAAATAACATCTTGCTGTCCGAGGCGTCATGGATTCGTACGCTGCCGTCTACATAGAGGTAGGGCGCATTTCCGCGTGTCCGTGATGGATCCCGCGCGCCGATACGGTGGCGGTCCGGTTCCACGTCCGAAAGAAAGCGGTTGAAGGAAGTCCAAGTGCGCGCGTGCGTATGGTCATTGGCTGGGCCGGTGCCGCGATCGTCGGATATAATGAAAGCCAAGAGGGTGGACGAGGGTGCCGGGATGAGGCTAAATCTTCCATAGCCGCCCGGCAGAGGGTTCCCGAAGGGGTCCGTCAAGGGGTCTACCACAATATCATTAAGAATATAGCTGGTTGCGCCCTGCTGTAGCCGTTCGCTAGCTTGCGGGTCGGCGGGCGAGATGCGGATTTTGTCCACTTCCCCCAAATACGGCGCGAGGGTAAAGATCCACGACTCCGTTTCATCCGCCGTATGGCGAGTCTGCGGGAAGCGCCCATCATGGTCCGCTATATATTGCATGACGGCTACCCCGATCTGACGCATGTTCGATGCGCACTTCGAGCGGCGGGCCGCCATCTGTGCTCGTTGCAGGCTGGGCAGCAATACCGCTGCCAGCAGGATTATAATCGCCATTACGGTGAGCAACTCGACAAGCGTGAAGCCTCTCGCTGAATCAGTTCTAGGCAGAAGCTTCACTCGCCATTCTCCAAATTGGAAACGGATCCGGCCAAGTTGCCCAGACGGCGTCGCCTTGCCGCATTTCCTCTGTAGTCAGCAGACAGTCATTGAGTTCCGTTTCGATTCCCTCGCGATCCATATGCACGCCAATAAAGACGATCTCCTGTCGGCGATCCCCGCAGCCCTCGTCCCAGATCGATTCAATCTCCGCGCGCAAAGCGTGATCGTCCGGCCATTCTTCGCGCGGAAATACCGCCCACCAATGGCCGCCCGGATTCAATTCACAGGATTGGCCGACATGCGACCATTGTCCCGCGATCTCGCTGCGGGTAGCGAGCCAGATGACGCCCTTGGAGCGCAGGACATGTTTGATGCGCTCCCCGTTCAGAAAACGCCACAGGCGTTCCGGATGAAACGGTCGGCGCGCGCGATACACAAACGAGCCGATCCCGTACTCATCGGTTTCCGGCTCGCGTTGGTAGCGGGGCTCGCTCAACCAACCGGTCATCTGCTCCGCATCTTCCGCGCTATACCGGCCGGTATTCAAAATGGTTTCCGGAACAACTTGGCCATGCGACGTGTGCAGGATCCGTGCATGCGGGTTGAGTTTTCGGAGCAACGCTTCCAGTTGCTGAACGTCCTCGTCCGATACCAAGTCG
>SKZA01000070.1 GCA_007127595.1 Kiritimatiellia bacterium | reverse complement strand
TTCTTGCATGGCATCCTTTCTCCGTTGTGTCGCGTGGTTGCTTCTCAGCGGGGGAGGATGCCATCTTTCAATCGGCAATCGAAAATCGAAAATCTTAAATTTGGTTGCGGCTACGCCGCGCCATGAAATCAGTGGTTCCCACTTTTTTTGATCGCGGCGGCGGGGCGGATCAAGAAAAGTAGTCATTTGTAAAACGTTTGCTATACTAATAGGTGTGGTACGTTTAATCAGGCGATAAATGAAATACCGGATCATCATCTTTTTAGGGGCGCTCTGCACCATGCTCGGCATGCTGGGGCTGGGCATGAGTCAAGCGGACGTCGAGCCGGAACCTTCCGACGATCCCTCCGCCGATAAACTCGTGTATATCCTCCCCATTCGCGGCGCCATTGAGCCCGCCCTCCTCTATGTGGTCCGGCGCGGCGTGGCGGAAGCCAATGCGCAAGGGGCCGACGCCATTGTCTTTCCCATGGACACGCCGGGCGGCGCGGTGAATGTCACCGAGGACATCATCGAACTGATCGCACGCATGGAAATGCCGACCTACACGTTCGTCGAACACAACGCCATTTCCGCCGGTGCGATCATCGCACTCGCCTCGGATTACATTTATATGGCGCCCGGCTCCAAGATCGGCGACGCCATGCCCATCATGATGTCGCCCGGCGGCGGCGTGCAACCTCTGCCCGACGCCGAACGCGAGAAGATCATGTCGTATGTCGACAGTTTGGTCCGCGGGATTGCTCAGCGGAAAGGACGCGATGAAACGCTGGCGTCCGCCATGGTCCGGCCCGAAATCGAGTACATCGTGGACGGCGAAGTCATCAGTAAGGAAGGACAACTGCTGACCCTGACCAATATGGAAGCGGAACGACGATTCGGCGAAGATCAGCGTCCGCTCCTATCGGAAGGCACGTTTGATTCACTGGACGAGATGCTCGAAGCCGTCGGCCTCGGCCGCGCGAAGCGGGTCGAACTAGAAGTGACGCTGGCGGAACAAATCGCGCGTTTTCTACAAGTCATCGGTCCCTTGTTGATGATGATCGGCTTTCTCGGCCTGTACCTTGAGTTTCAATCGCCCGGCTTCGGTGTGCCGGGCGCGGTGGGCGTCATTTGCCTGCTGCTCTTCTTTGCCGGACACCACATTGCGGGCCTCGCCGGTAACGAGGATATTCTACTCTTCGTGCTGGGGGTCACGCTGATTCTGGTCGAGGTGTTCGCCTTGCCCGGATTCGGCTTCTTTGGGATTACGGGCGTGATGCTTGTGTTATGGGCGCTTTTGAACGCGATGGTGGAACGGTTCCCGGGCGATCCCTGGGTTCCATCGCTGCCCGAACTCAGGGTGCCCCTGCTCAAGCTCTCATCGTCCATCGTAGGCGCGGCTGTGGGCGCGGCGTTATTGGGCAGGCTGCTCCCCCGCACGACAATTTTCCATCGACTGGTGCTGGAAGACGCGACGGCGCGGGATGCCGGCTATACGTCCTCCAAGGACACCAGCGGTTGGGTCGGCAAAGAAGGCGTAACCCTCACGCCGCTGTACCCGGCCGGCAGCGCCCTGATTGACGATCAACGGATCGACGTGATCACGCGCGGGGAATACATTGATGCCGACCAACCGGTGCGCGTGGTCGAAACTCACGGCAACCGCATCATCGTCGAACCCGTGGAGAACGAGAACAAGGAAACCGAAAGCCCATCCTAACCACCCCGCTCTATTGCTCATCAACCTGCAACCTGTAACCTGCAACCTGTAACCTGCTACATGGACACTACCCAACTCTTTATCATCCTCGTGCTCGCCGGTCTTCTCATGATGGGCGCGGAAATTTTCGTGCCCGGCGGGATCCTTGGCATTCTCGGCGCCATATCACTCATGATCGCCATGGCGGTGGCGTTTGTCGCGTTCGGACCTCGACACGGCGTGTTGGCCTCCCTGGCCATCCTCGTATTCCTGGGCATTTCGATCGTGTTATGGATGCAACTCGTGCCGAAAACCCGATTGGGAAAGAGTCTAACGTTAGCCACTGACACGGCCGGCTACAAAGGGACGAATCCGTCCATGCGCGAATTGTTGGGCAAGGAAGGTGAAGCATTGACCCCGCTCGGCCCTTCCGGACTGGCGCGTATCGAAGGGAAACGCATCGACGTGGTAGCCGAGGGGAAATGGATCGATGTCGGCGCCCGCATACGGGTGACGCATGTGACCGGCAGCCATGTCTCCGTTCGCGAAGTCGCCCCGCCCCCCGCCCGGGAAGAGTCGGAAGCGGCATGAAGGTTTTCGGTTCGCCCAGCCGCCGCCTCCGTCCAACTGCCCTCTTGCTACTGCTCCTATGGGGTATCGCACAACCCGCCATCGCCGGTCTTGAATTCAAGCGGACCAAGGAATTCACCCTCAACGCGGAAGACATCCAGGCGCGCGAACTCTGGCTGTCGGCGGAGGACGTGGCTGTCTACGGGTCCATGGAGCAAACCCTTTTCGCTACCACCGGTCACGCCGACCTCGCCGGCCATTTTCTCAAGGACATCTGGATTTCCGCACGCGACATCGTTTTGAGCGGACACGTGCGGGAAACCGCACGCCTCGCATCACGTCAGGTGACGGAAATCACCGGCCGCATCGACGCGTCGCTCATGGCCGCGGCCGCCCGAACCATCAAGCTGGAAGCGGACGCCGTTGTCGGGAGCGACGCCGTGTTGGCCGCTCCGCATGTGCTTCTGCACGGAGTGGTTCAGGGGCGGGCCGGCGTGTGGGCCAAGCGCGCAATCATCACCGGCCGCGTGGAGGGCGACTTGTATGTGCGCGCCGAGGAAATCACCTTCCTGCGGGGCGCACATATTGGCGGCAATCTGACGTATGCGGCGCCGCGCGAATTGGTCTTGGACCGCGGAATTCATGTCGGCGGCGCGGTCACGCGACAGGACATGCCGGTTTCGGGCATGACCGGCAGGCAACACATCATGGTGCAACTCTTTCTCTTTTCCGGCGCGCTGGCCACCGGACTGGTTTTCAGCGCCGTCTTCCCGCGGTATACGGGCCAGGCCGTACGACGCGTCCGGCGCAACTTCTGGAACAGCACACTGATCGGCGCGCTCGCGTTCTTTCTGCTTCCGGCCATTGCCGTTTTGGCCATTTTGAGTGTAGTCGGCATCCCGGTGGGCGTTCTCGTTGCCATTCTGTACGCCGTTTTACTGTATCTCGCCAAGATCGTGGTCGGGCTTGCCTTGGGCGGGGTTATCCTGCAACGACGCGGGCCGCAACCGTTTGGCACAGTGGCCGTTACCCTCGCCGTGGGCCTCCTTTTTCTTTACATTCTCGCCGGGCTGCCTATCGTGGGTTCCGTCGGTACGATAACCATTATGTTCGTCGGACTCGGCGGGTTGATACTGGGCCTGGCGGATGTACAGTACGGGCAGCGAACCCCGCACGACCGAGGCGTCCAACGGCCTCCGGACATTCGGGCGCAGGATACGATTTCATATAAACCATAAGGAGTAAAAGGCATGATCGATCAAATGCTCACCATCATCGTGGTCATACTGGCCATCGCCGCGCTGATTCTTGTCGGTATATTCTTCTCGTTCCTCGGAACGTGGGTACGCGCCTTGACCTCCGGCGCGCGCGTGACGCTGTTCACGCTCGTGGCCATGAAGCTGCGACGCGTACCGCCCAAGATCATCGTGGACGCCCGCATCCGCATGGTGAAGGCCGGATTGCAGTTGAGCACCAACGAACTGGAAGCACACTACCTCGCGGGCGGCAACGTCATCAACGTCGTCCAGGCCCTCATCGCCGCCGACAAAGCAAATATCGATTTGAGCTTTCAACAGGCCGCCGCCATCGACCTCGCCGGACGTGACGTGTATGACGCGGTCCGGACCAGTGTGAATCCGAAGGTCATCGACTGCCCCGACCCGTCGAAAGGTACCAACATGCTGGACGCCGTGGCCAAGGACGGTATCCGACTACTCGTCAAAGCGCGCGTGACCGTGCGCGCCAACCTCGAACGCCTCGTCGGCGGTGCGACGGAAGATACGATCATCGCGCGCGTCGGACAGGGCATTGTCAGCGCCATCGGGTCCTCGCCCACCTACAAGGACGTGCTTGAGAATCCGGACCATATCAGTCAGCGCGTGTTGGGCCGCGGGCTGGACGCGCAAACCGCCTTTGAAATTGTTTCCATTGATATCGCCGATGTCAGCGTGGCCGGTGTCAGCGGCACGCGCGAAGTGGCCAACGTCGGCGCCCTGCTCGAAACCGAACGCGCCGAAGCCGACAAGAAACTGCGTCAGGCGGAAGCCGAAGGACGTCGCGCCATGGCCATCGCGTACGAGCAGGAAATGCGCGCGCGCGTGCAGGAGATGCAGGCGAAGGTCATCGAAGCGCAGGCCGAAGTGCCGCTCGCCATTGCTCAGGCCTTCAAGGCCGGCCAACTCGGCGTCATGGACTTCTATCGTATGCAGAACATCCTGGCCGACACCTCCATGCGCGAATCACTGTCGCGCGATGAAGAGAAAGGCTCGGGGAAGTAAGATAGGACCACATCATGGAGGGACGCGCTTCCGCGCGTCCAGGGTCACGCGGAAGCGTGACCCTCCATGATGAGGGGTTACACCATGTGGGAACGACTCACAGCACAACAGGGCATCGGCGGCGAGGCCATCATCTGGCTCATCATCGCCTTTCTCTGGGTGGTGGCGCAGTTGGTGTCCCGTGCGAAGGAACGTCAACGCGCCCGCCAACTGGCGGAACGGGAAGCCGATCCCTCAACGGAGCAGAAGGAAGAGCGCGCCGGACAATCCTTCGAGCGCGAAATGCGCAGGTTCCTTGAGAACATCGGCGCGGAGCCGGCGGAGGAAGACGAGCTCTTCCCGGCGCCCGAGCCGGAACCTGCCCGGAGACGGGTACGGCAACGACCGCCGCGACGCGAACCTCCCCCGCCACCGATTCACCTGACGGAACAACGTGCGACACCGCCCCCGCGCCCGGTGCAGGAGCAACCAGTTGACACGCGCTTGGGCGAAATGGACACGTCGATTGACCAGACAGCGCTGGACACGGATCGCGCCTACGAAGTGCGCGATCCCGGACAGGCCGATCAGATCAACGCGTTCGTGAATCCGCGCACACTTCTCGTCAACCTCAACTACCTGCGAATGAACATGCCCTTGATCCCGATCTCCGGGCTCGACACGACGAGCGAAGCGCGCGGGCGACCGACTATTCACGGGCGCCACGCATTGCGGAACGCCATTACCACGCAACTGATCCTCTCCAACCCGCTCGCCATGGGCGAAGACAAGGCCAGCTATACGAAACGCGTCGTGTAGCCCGCCGATGAAGAACGGCGTCTACAACCTGCACGCTCCATTCGAGCGCGCCATCAACTATGCGTCGCATGACGGCGAACTCATTGCCCTCGTACTCCCCGAGATCGGGGCCGGTCCCGGCTACATCGTGTTGCGCGAACTTCCCCACCCGGCGCCCGCGACGATTACGGTAACCGACGACCGGATCATATGGGCGGGCTGGACTATTTCGACATGCGACTTGCCCGTGTACGATCCGCGCTTGACGATTTCGCGCTTGCCCAATGCAGAAATGCTGACCGAACGTATCCATCCGCTCCTCCCTCTGTTTCCGCTCGGCTCACCTGCATTTCTTTTCGATCAAGGCCGCGCCGCGGACTTTCGCTCCGATTTCGAGAAGGCCTATAGCGATCAATTACGTCTTGGCGCAACGGCGCTTCAGGAAGGGCGCTACGCGGACGGGACGAAAGCGCTCAGAGGGTTGGGCGCCGGACTGACGCCCGCGGGCGACGATTTCCTGTGCGGGTTTTTGTGGGCGTTGAACCTAGCCGGCCCATCATGGGGCCGCGCGCGAAAGACCATCTATGAGACGGCCATGGGAGACAATCTTATCGTAAACCACTTCCTGCGCGCAGCGTATGAGGGACTCTTCTTTGAGCACTTCAAGAGATTCGCGCGCGCCTTCTGCGAAGGGGCCAATGCGGAGATATTGGCTGCGTTCAAACAGCTCCTCACCATCGGCGCCACGTCCGGGGCGGACACGGCGGCGGGACTGATCATCGGCCTGCTCCATACTACACCCGCTACCGGCCCTATCATCCGCAACACTGGAGCCGTTTAAGAATTTCTGTAGCCGCGCTTGCCTGTCCGCCGGAGGCCATGCGGAGGCGGATAACAGCGTGGCTGCAACACACGGCGATCAATCTGTCCAGCGCCTGACGGGCGTGTCGTTTTATTCCCGGCACGTCGCAAGCGACGGCCCTACAGTCCGACGAACAAAGCATTTTGTAGGGCCGCCGCTTGCGGCGCGCCGACTTGGCCACGCGATTTCGAATAAATCGACACGCCCTGACAATAGCGGCTACAGTTTTATCGAAACTGGTCTAACCGATGGTTTCAAGCATCGATACCAAGCGCTCGTCTTCATTGTATCGCCCGACCCACTGCACGCCCATGGGCAGCCCCTTGGCGGTCACTTCAACCGGCACCGAAATCGTCGGCAGGCCGGTGTAGCTCCATGGCAAGTTCATGCGGGGGTTGCCTGTATACTCCAACCCTTCCGGCGCGGGCCCCGTCGCGGATGGCGTCAGCAAACAATCCAATGCCGCCTCCGCCATTTGTGCGTGAACGCGGTCACGTAATTCCGCCTGACCTTCGCGCGCTTGCTTCACTCGCCCGGCATCCACTCTCCGTCCGCGCTCAATCAGCTCGCGGCTACCCGGCTTATAGCGTTCGCGATGGTCCTCATACCATGGGGCATGAAACGCGGCCATTTCCGCGCCGATCAAATCATAGTGCGTTTCAATCATCTCGGCCCAATCCGGGAACAGATCAAAGAACTGAATGTCATGCCCGGCAACCGCCAGTCTTTCCAGAACTTGATCGAACATCGTCCGCATTTCCGGTTCGGCTTGATTCAGATACGCACCCGAAGGCACGCCGATCTTGAGCATGGCCGGCTGCATCGTCCCGTCCCCCGGCGCTTTCCAGTCCGGGACCAACCGTTCGCACACCATTTCGATCGACGACACGTCCTGCACAAAGAAACCGACATGATCCACCGAATGTGAAAACGGCACGCATCCGTCCGTTGGGCTCCGACCGTAGCTCGACTTGAAGCCGACGACGCCACAATAGGAAGCAGGCCGGGCGATGGATCCGATGGTTTGCGTACCCAGCGCAAGCGGGCAATACCCCGCAGCAACGGCCGCCGCCGAACCACTGGACGAGCCGCCCGGCGTGTGCGCCGGATGGTGCGGATTGCACGTCGGGCCCGGATCGGAAAAGGCGAACTCGGTGGCAACGGACTTTCCGAGGATCAGCGCGCCGTGCCGTTTAAGCGTAGTCACAACAGACGCCTCGGAACCGGCGAAAAGTTCAGGAGGCAATACAGAACCGGCCCGCGTCACGAATCCGTCCACGTGAAAGATGTCCTTCACGCCCACCGGCACGCCGAACAAGGCCGGGCGTTTGGTTGGATCCGGATATTGGTCGAGTAGCCGGCGCGCATCGGCCAGCAAACGCGTGCGACGGTCGGGTTCAGGAATCAGCGCCTGCACGTCCGGCTCACGCGCATCAATCAGATCGCACACGCTTTCCACGTGCGCCATCAAATCCTGCCCGCCGGAGCGGAGGGCTTCGGCTATATCATGCAGGGACATATTGCCTGAATTCACATCCATTCTGCCTGACTCTAGATCTCATAACCGAATTACGGCTCCGCGGAGCGTCGCCCTCCAGGCGGATTAAATAAAGGCTTCCCTGGCACATGGAGGGCGAGGCTCCTGCCGAGCCGGGTCTTGGGATACCAACTTCTCACATCTTACTTCTTACTTCTCACTATCCTTCACACCACACCCTTCTCTTTCAACGCCGCGATCTCGTCTGAGGAATAGCCCAGCAACCCGCTCAATACCTTCTCCGTATGTTGCCCCACCGTCGGGACCGCACCGCGTTTGCCGGTTTCGGGTACATGCGTCATTTTGATTGGATTGCCCGCGACTTTCACCGTTCCGAGCTGCGGGTCTTCCATGTCCACAATCATATCGCGCGCCAGGATCTGCGGGTCCTGCATCACGCGGCCCACGTCATTGATTGGTGCGCTGGGAATCTGCGCCTCATCAAGTATGGCCAACCACTCATCGGCCGTCTTTTCCCGGAAGATATCGGTCAGGATGTCGTCCAAGGCTTCCACGTTCTTGCAGCGGGCCGGATTGGTGGCGAAACGAGGATCCTCCATAAGGTGTGGATGACCCACGGCGGCACAGAACTTCTGCCATAATACGTCGTTACCCACCGCGATCACGATATACACGTCACGCGTGCGCACCGCTTGGAACGGCGTGATGGTCGGGTGCCGATGTCCCAACGGCTGAGGCGACACGCCATCCACCTGATAGCGCACCAGGGCGTTTTCGAGCAGGGCCACCTGACAATCCAACATCGCCACATCGATCTTTTGCCCCTTGCCCGTCTTTTCCCGTTCATACAGGGCCGCGTTAATCCCGATAGCAGTAAACAATGAAGCCGACAGATCGCCGAAGGAAAGGCCGACACGTACCGGCTCGCCGTCCGGCCAACCGGTGATGCTCATGACCCCGCCGCGCGCCTGAGCAAGAATATCGTAGGCCGGTTTCTTGCTGTCCGGCCCGGAATGACCGAAGCCC